>JAQTNZ010000056.1 GCA_028713595.1 Methylovulum sp.
ATAAGGTTTCTTATAGCCTCTTAACCACATCCGCCACCAATTGGGGGCCGCGATAAATCAGACCGCTATAGACTTGTACCAAACTCGCCCCCGCCGCCAGTTTTTCTTGGGCATCTGTCGCGCTTAAAATACCACCAGCGGCGATGATGGGTACGTTGCCTTTCAATTCCGCCGCTAAGCCACGGACAACGTAAGTCGATTGCTCTCGGACTGGCGCACCGCTTAACCCTCCCGTTTCTTTAGCTAAAGCGTGTCCCGCTATTAGCTCCCGGCTAATGGTCGTATTGGTCGCAATCACGCCATCAATGGCATATTCCAGCAATAACTGGGCGATATGGCGGATTTCCTCATCGTTTAAATCAGGGGCGATTTTTAACACTAACGGCACATAACGGCCTTGTTGCCGTTGCAATATAAGCTGCTCTTCCTTTAAGCGGGCAATGAGGTTTTTAACTTCATCACCTTGCTGTAACTGGCGCAGGTTTTGGGTGTTGGGCGAAGAAACGTTAATGGTGATGTAACTGGCGAGCGGGTAGGCTTTGCGTAAGCCGATCAAGTAATCGTCAACGGCATTGGCGATAGGGGTGTCGAAGTTTTTACCGATGTTAATACCTAACACGCCTTGGTAAGGGCTGTGGGCGACTTGTTGCAGCAAATGGTCGATACCCAGATTATTAAAGCCCATGCGGTTGATGATGGCGTTATGTTCGGGGAGCCGGAACAGGCGTGGCTTGGGGTTGCCCGGTTGCGGGCGCGGCGTGACCGTGCCAATTTCGATAAACCCGAAACCTAAAGCGGCGAGGGCATCAATGTAGTCACCGTTTTTATCTAAACCTGCGGCCAGCCCGATGGCGTTTTTAAAGGTTAAACCCATGACTTGGATGGGCTTATCGATCAGGGTAGGGAAGGCCAAGCGGTTAAGCCCGGTCGTCTGCGCGATTTTTAATAGCTTTAAGGTGACTTCATGGGCGGTTTCGGGGTCTAGCGAAAAGAGCAGCGGGCGTAATAAGGGGTAGAGGTTCATAATTAAGTTAAGGTTATGAGGGAAAAACGCACCCTTTAAGCAGGGCGCTGGACAGCATCGGGCTTTATTCCACCCTACCGAATTGATAAGGTTCTGGGGCAACATGGGGTGTCCTCTTTAACACCAAATCCACCAGCAATTGTGCCGAAGCCGGGCCCATGACCAAGCCGTTGCGAAAATGTCCGGCATTGATGCTCAAATTGTCGATGTCGGGATGTTGGGCTATATAAGGGATGCCTTGGGCTGTTCCTGGCCGCAAACCCGCCCAATGCTTGACCAGTGGGCAGTGGTGGAGGGCGGGCAATAAGTTTAAGGCGAATTGGCTGAGGTGATCGTGGGCACTGGTGGTGGTGGTTTTGTTAAAGTCATCATGTTCAACCGTGCTGCCGGCGAGGATTTTGCCATCACGGCGTGGGATCAAGTAATGGTCGCCATCCAGTACCATAAAAGGCAAGGTGTCGGGTGTGGCATCGAACAACAGCATTTGGCCTTTGACAGGGCGGATGTCGGGCAGCGTGGCGGTGAGGGGGGTAAATAAGCGCTGGTAAAGGCCACCGCTCCAGGCACCACTGGTGATGACCAATTGGTTGACGGCAAAATCGCCGTGGCTGGTGCCGATAGTTTGGATGTGCCGGTTATGGCTATGTATCGCCGTCAGTTCACAGTGTTCATAAACCGTGATGCCCTTGTTGCGCAAATCTTGGCGTAGTGCTTTCAATAAGCGGGGATTGCGTACTTGTGCAATGTCGGGCAACCATAGCGGCTGGTTGGTACGGGAGTTAAGAAAATCAAAAAACCCCGCATCGGGGGTGCTAAAAGTAATGTTGTGGGCTTGGCACCAGGCCTGTGCTGCTGGGGCATCAGAGTTTTGGGTGATTAACATGCCACAGGGAGTCCATTCTGGGTCCAGTCCGGTATCGGCGAGCAATTGCGCCATTAGATCAGGGTAGATTTTTAGGCTTTGTAAGACTAACGTACTGATGGCGGGTGCTTGCCGCCACGGGTAAATGGGCAACAAAATGCCCCCGCCCGCCCAAGAAGATTCTTGGCCGATCTGATTTTTTTCAATCAGGGTGACGTTCGCACCCGCATGATGGAATTCGCGGGCGGTCAGCAAGCCGATAATGCCGCCGCCGATAAGGGTGATGTCTGGAGTTGTGGTCATGGATATCTAGGTCGTCTAAGTGTGCAAAGCTTACCGCCCTAGGCGGGTTTGCGCCAAATAGGTGCGGTGGTGGCGTTGCAAGGCGTGTTCAGGGGTGATTATAAGCCAAACGGAAGGTGTCCAAAAAAGTATTGTTTAACTCTTGATTAACTGATTTTGTTGTTTTTTGCAGACAGAATTTTCATTTTACGCCATTTAATCGGTTATTTATTGATAAATAACAAATTAATTGTAAATATAAAGTTACGGTAATGCTTGTGGGGAAATAGTTTTACATGCTAACATGTGTCGTGTGACAGACATTTTGTTGTATTCAAACAAAAGTTAATTATAACAACCCTCACGAGGTCGAAACGATGATGAAAAAAACTAAATTAGTTCTTGCTATCGCCACTGCAACTTTAACAATGGCTGGTTTGTTAGTTGCCCCACAGGCCGAAGCAAAATCTAAAGCGAAAAAACATAAACACAGCGTTACCACCACAACCACTTACAGCAGTTCCAGCCAACGTTATGCCGTACCTAGCTCCAATGCCCGCGTTGAAGCCCTGGAAGCGCAATTACAATCTATGCAATATGAATTGCAATCGTTGAGATCACAAGTTGGCCGCCCTGCGGTTGATGCTGATTCTGCCAAGGTTCAGGAATTGGATCAATGGATGAATACTGTTAAGGCTGAGCCTAAAACAAAAGGCAAAAATAACATGGTCTTCTTCCGTGGCGGTTATGGCCGTATGGACAGCAACAGAGGCGGTACCCTTGATCCTACAGCGGCAGGCGGCAATTCAGGTGGTGTATTGAATGGCGTGATTGGCAATCAAGATGCGTGGTATTTCGGTGCCGGTTTTGACTGGAGCTTAAATGACGATCTGTTCGGCATGATGAGTGGCACAGAAGTTTTTGCTGAATTGATGTTTGATTATAAAGAATTGGGTGAGCGTGCCGCCAATGGCATTACCTCTGTTGTAGGTACAAAGGAAAAACTGCCAGTTCCTGGTGTTAACACCCAAACTGCAACCGTTAATCAATTGACCTTAGCGGCTTCACCAAAAATTAAATTCTTTAAAGGCCAAGCGTTCAGACCGTGGGTGGTGCCTGTCGGTTTTGAATTGAGTGTCATCAGCCCACCATCTGATGCCATTACCGTCTTAAACCCAGGTATGCAATTCGGCTTGGGTGCTGACTATAGAGTCTGGCAAAACCTGTATGTGGGTGCGGATGCCCGTTACCACTATGCACCAGACAATGTTGATGGTGTCAACACCAATGGCGTAACTGCTGGTGGTTATGTCGGTATTGGTTTCTAAGCTTAACGCTTAAAACCAATCCTAAGAAAGGAGGGCGTAACAGCCCTCCTTTTTTTGTGTCTGTAAATAGGCTATTCATTGAGCTGTTGTACGCTTTGCTTTAGACTTATCAGTTAGTGTACCTAAACGTGTGCCATCTACAATTAATTGACAACCCCTTAAGCCATGAAGACCCTGTATCCAGAACTCCAGCCTTTCCACACTTTTTTTTTAGACACGGGTTCGCCGCATTCGGTGTATGTCGAACAGAGCGGCAATCCTGAGGGTATTCCGGTTGTTTTTTTGCATGGCGGCCCTTGTTCCGGCACTAAACCCGATCATCGGCGGTTTTTTAACCCCGACCTATACCATATCATCTTGTTCGATCAACGTGCGTGCGGCCAATCGTTGCCGTTTGGTGAGTTGAAAGGCAACACCACTCAGGATTTAATCGATGATATGGAACGCATACGTCAACATTTAGGGGTGGAACAATGGCTGGTGTTTGGCGGTTCTTGGGGTGGGGCGTTGGCTTTGTTGTACGCCCAGCAGCATACCACCTGCGTTTGTGGCTTGATTATCCGGGCGGTATTTCTGGCGCGGCAACAAGATTTGGACTGGTATGCCAAAGACGGGGCAAACCGGATTTTCCCCGAACAATGGCAACGGCTTATCGACAGTTTGCCTGATCCGCATAGTGAGAATTTGTTGGCCAGCTTGTGCGCGATATTTTGGGGCGAGGACACGGTGCTGCAAACGAGGGTTGCCAAAGAATGGTTGGCTTGGGGGGCGTTGACCGCCTTAGGCAGTGCCTATCAGGAAAGGGCTGTGGAAATTACCGGGCTTACCTTTAAACAAATCCGCATGGAATTGAATTTTGCCAAACACCGTTATTTCATCGGCGAAAACCAGATACTTGAGCAATGTGGCTTATTACAAGCCATCCCTACGCGTATTATTCATGGTCGCCAAGATTTTCTCTGTCCTATCGAGGCGGGTATGAAGCTACACCAGGCTTTGCCACACGCCGATTATATCATTTTGCCCACTGCCGGGCATGTCGCCCAGCATGAGGAAATGATTGACGCGCTAGTGACCGCCACCGATGATTTTGCCTTAAAGGGTGGCTTTGGTGCATCGGTATGAGCGCCAAAAAACGTTTGATTATTGCCATGACCGGGGCGACTGGAGCTATTTACGGGGTCAGGATGTTGCAGGTATTGCAACAACAGGAGCAATGGGAAACCCACTTGATCATTTCTTCGGCGGGGGTGGTCAATCTTAAGCATGAATTAAACATGAAACGTGCCGCCTTGTACGAACTTGCCGATGTCTGCCATGGCATCAACGACATCGCCGCCAGCATTTCCAGTGGCGGCTTTAAGACCGAAGGCATGATTATCGCCCCGTGTTCGATGAAAACCCTCGCCGCTGTCGCCCACGGTTTTGGCGACAACCTGATTTCCCGCGCCGCCGATGTCGTGCTGAAAGAACGGCGGCGGCTGGTGGTCATGCCCCGCGAAACGCCGCTGAACCTGATCCATATCCGCAATATGGCCAGCGTCACCGAAATGGGCGGCATTATGTTTCCGCCCATGCCTGCGTTTTACAGCAAATCCGATTCGATGATGGCGATGGTCAATGAGACTGTCGGGCGGGTTTTGGATATGTTTGGTGTCGATGTGGCCGGCTTGTACACGCCTTGGGAGGGCTTGTAGCGGTGTATTTTTATGAGCTGAATCACGCCATTTTAGTTTTTCAAAATGGCGTGAATTTGAACATGGCTTGAATGTTAATTACAAAAAGACCCTATTTTGTTTTGTCAGGATTGGTGTGTGACGGATTCACTATAAAATGAATCCGCCCTACAATGTCATTGTTTGAGAAAGGGATCTAACCCTATTTTATCGTTTTTCAAAGCAGGTTCTTGGCAAAATTGCATTCCCCATTGTGCTACCCTGCCAAATTTGAGGCGAATGGGTGTATATTGCAGACAAAATTTATCGGCAAGCCAGTCTGTTTCGTAATAAAGCAATTCTATATTTGCAGTAGGATGGTCGAGTTTATAAGGCTCGCCAAGCTTATCAAGCAATTCCTGTTTGCTCATGCCATCATAGATTATGTCTTTAAGGATGATTGAACGATTCTGATTGGCAAAATAATAACTGCAACCTGGCAAGGTAACATAAACTAATACTGGAATTATAATCAATCTTATTATTGTTGGCATAATAAAATTCATATTAGGTTGTTTAAAACGAATAGCCGAAATTTGCTGAAAAACCATCTATGTCTTTAGCTGATGTATATGATATGCCAAGCCTGAAATCTTGTGAGTTTAATTGGCGGCGCAAAAAGTTTCCGGTACTTTTCGAGCTGTCTTCATGGGCGCTCAAACCAAAGTTGAAACCGACTTCTTGTTGGTTATCAGTATAAAGCACAGAACCTGTAAAGCGTGTGTCATTAAAAAAAACTGTACCTGATAATTTACGTCCGAATATTTTGGGGCCTAAATAATGCGAATAATATGCCCCGTTTTTAAACACCGAATTAGTAATGTTAGGTACGTTTATCTTTACGTCATTCACTTTTAAATCCAGATATTGTGAAACAGATTGCGTGACATAATAGGAATACATGTTTTTAAAGCCGAGTACACCTTCACCTATTGACAAATCGTAATCACTTAACAGGCCTCCTGCGTAAATGACGCTGGCATTTGCTACATTTTGGTCAGAACCTACTGCTCCTCCGCGTACTATGGGTGTCAAAGACCATGAGTTTTTTAAGCCAAGCCAATGGGAGGCCGGCAATTTTACGCCTATGCCTAATGAGGCGCTGTAAGTAGGGGTTCCGTTTGCATCTACATAAGTAAGGGGTACACTAAGAACCAGTGCATAATGTTCATTAATATGCCAAGTAGTGCCAAGAGGAAGTGTAATGACATTAATGTTTTTATCTTGCACCGCATAATTGCCAAAACGTGCAGATAATGACATTTTATCATTTATATCAAAGTCTTGTTGTTGTGAAATGCTGGTGGCACTAAAAGGTGTGCCCGTTACAGTGTTGGCGGGTGTCAATGAATTCGCCCTTTTGATAAGGTCGCTGGCATTGTTTTTTGCCCATGTGCTTAATAAACGTAAGCTCTCATCGCGCGTTGATCCCGAAAATGTTTGCGAAACTTGCAGGTCAGACGATTGTAGGTGTAAAGCCGGGTCATTAGCTGCCCCACTGAGCTGAACTTTTGCCCCCAAAATATCGGCATTAATAACAGATTGGGGATCAAATCCAGACTTGCTCAGTCCGTCATAAATGGTTCTGACGGTGTAGAAATCGCTGCCGGGTTTGTCAAGATTCTCTATTGCCTGTCTGATGCTGTCGTATCCCTTGTAACTATGTGTTTCTGTGGTTGTGCGGTTTTGTTGGTCAACGACCTCTCCGCTGAGTGTTGCTATGTCTGCACGGACGGGTCCTGCCTTAATTAACAAAGAAGTTAGGGCAATGGCTAATAGGGGTTTGATTGAAGGAGCGTGGGCAATGTTATCGTTAGGGTGGGCGCGGTAAGAAAGCATGAGGATATTTCCAATAAGTTAAAAAATAATCATATCTGGCATTATTTGTTTTTACATAAAAACGTGAACAATTCAGCCCCTTAAAAAAAGGATTTATGATTTTAACTGATGTTGTGGCCTTATCCTAAAAATGTATTGTTAGCGGATGAAAAAGTGTTTAGATGTTAAGCTCTGACCAACTAATCCGATAATTTCTGTTTAGAAAGCTATGGGGGTTCAAATTGGATAGCATCAATAAAATCACAAGGCTTCAAACAAAGGCTACAAAAAAATGTGGGCATTGAGTTTTAGGGTGCATCCCATTACCGATTTGGACATCAATAATCCTTACCCGCCAGCATCAGTTCTTCAATAAAATGCTGGCTGTATAAGGGCAGGTAATTTTGTTTTAGATAGGCAATTTTAGTGCTTGAGTGCGGGATCAGGTGCGATAAGTCACGGGCAACCAAATCCTGGTCGATGTCGGCATCGTAAGCCATGCCGGCAATTAGCCCGACCCCCATCCCTAAACGGACATAAGTCTTGATAACATCGGTGTCCGCCGCCGCGAGGATAATATCCAGCTCGCACCCCGATTGTTTAAAGGCTGCTTCAATATTGGAGCGGCCAGTAAAGCCGAAGCTGTAAGTCAGTATCGGATAAGCCGCCAGCCGTTGGTAAGTGAGTTCGCCTGCGCATAAAGGGTGGTCTTTGGGCATGACCACGCTATGGTGCCATTCATAGCACTGCTGGGTGACCAGATCAAAATCAGCCGCGACCTTTTCGGTGCAGATGGCAATATCGGCCTTATGCACATGCAGCTGATGGATCAGTTGTTCAGGCGATGCCTGTACCATGTAAATCCTGACTCCAGGATATTTTTTGCGGAACTTTTGGATAGGTTTGGGCAGAAAATACTTGGCTTGGGTGTGCGTGGTGGCGATATGGATAGTGCCTTGGTTGCTGTCGAGAAAATCGGCGGCGATGGCTTGGATATTCAGTTTCGCTTGGCAAATGGCGGCCACTTCCGACATGACCCGTTTGCCTAACGGTGTCAGTGCCATCAATTTTTTACCGCTGCGCTCAAACAGCGGCGAGCCTAATTCTTCCTCAAACAATTGCAATTGTCGGCTGACCGCTGACTGGACAACGTGCATTTTTTCGGCGGCCTTGGACAGGTTGAGTTGGGTTTCCTGCAAAATACGCAACAGTTCGATTTGGCTTAGGTTCATGGTCTTCGGGTTAAGTTCAGGATGAGGGTTAAAATGCTTGGCATTATATCTTTAAATTAGATATTAAAATCTAATCATATCGCTTTGTTAAAAGTAAAAATGCCTTTAATATGCTTTCCAACGGCGGGACATAAGCAATAAGGTCAAACTGACCCAGCACTGTTCCGGCCTACCCAGACAACAATACAAAAATTAGGAGAAAAGAATGCCTTTACAGCAGCTCGTCAACCATTTCAATGATCGTTTTGCCAATGAACATCATTCCAGCCTGCACCCTTTTATTTTGGACAACAACCGCGTCAGCGGCCTGTTTGGGCCTATCCGCATCAGCAGCAGCTTCACGCCGGTGCGTTCTGCCGAGAACTATGAGGTGCTGACCGGGCATATTGCCCAATTGACGGTGGCCCCTTATGATGGTGTCCAACATTCGGCGCGAGATGCCCAAAAATCAGCGGTGGATTTTCAATCCATCATCAATCTTGACCGCCTGTCCAGAACCGTGCACATGTTGAATTACTTGCCTTTTTCCCATTTGGGTGGGGTCTTGTTCCTGGATGTTGATCCACGCCATGTGTTAGGGGTTACCAGTAATCATGGCGCTTATTTTGAAGAAGTTATCGCCAAATGCGGTTTGGCGACAAAAAATGTGGTGATTTCAATCGCCGTCAATAATTTTTATGCCTTGCATCATGATGAACTGCTTGAGGGGTTACAAAATTATCGGCAACGGGGCTATAAAATCGCCCTTAATATTGGTCATTTGTATAGTGCAAATGGCTTGGTCGATTTAATCACTAAAGTGTCTCCAGATTATGTGCGTGTCAATGCGCCAGGTTCAGGGCAGGGTGATCTGGACGTGCAAATCACTTGGCCTTCGGCATTAAGCTCATTGAAAGAATTGGTCGATTTGGTGGGCGGACAAACTGTCCTGCAACAAGTTGACGAAAAAGAACAGGCGTTCATCGTTTCCTCAGTCGGTTTCAATCTGGTGCAAGGTCGTTACTACGATCTGTTGGCGGTTGACCATTTAAGATGCTTGTAAGCTCTCCATGGGAGTTGCCCTATACTCCCGCCCTCTAAACCCTCTTCAAGCGAAGGGGGTTCTTTTTATCCCCGCATCACCTTCCTGCCCGCGTATTTTTAAAGGTTGCCCCGCCCCCGAAAACTGTTTCGGGGGCGGGGCAGTTAACGTCTAATGGAACCAATGGGCATTACGGATACGCAAATCCACCTTATCACCGCGCTGTAATTGCA
>JAQTNZ010000057.1 GCA_028713595.1 Methylovulum sp.
GCCGACCGCGATTCGCACCAGATTTTTATCGAGCCGGAAGGGCTGGACACCCACGAAATTTATCCTAATGGCATTTCCACCAGCTTGCCGTTTGACGTGCAGTATGAGTTTGTGCGCTCGATGCCAGGGTTTGAGAATGCCGAAATCATCCGCCCAGGTTATGCGATTGAGTATGACTTTTTCGACCCGCGTGACTTAAAAATGTCGCTGGAAACTAAGCATCTGGACGGGCTGTTTTTCGCCGGACAAGTCAACGGCACCACCGGCTACGAAGAAGCGGCGGCGCAAGGGCTGATTGCCGGCATGAATGCGGCGCGGCAAGTGTTGGGTCAAGACAGTTGGTGTCCGGCACGGGATGAGGCCTATATCGGCGTGATGATCGATGATTTGATTACGCGCGGTACACAAGAGCCGTACCGGATGTTCACCAGCCGTGCCGAATACCGTTTGCTGTTGCGGGAAGATAACGCCGACTTGCGCCTGACCGAAAAAGGCCGTGAATTAGGCTTGGTCGATGACGAACGCTGGCAAGCCTTTAGCGACAAGCGCGAAGCGGTGGGCAGTTTGCAAGACACGCTGAAAAAGACCTGGGTTAGAGCTGAAAGCGAGGCCGCCGCGCAGGTGGAAGCCATTTGGGGTAAGCCGCTGTTGAAAGAAGCCAGCTTAATGGAATTGTTACGCCGCCCTGAAGTGGACATCGCGCATTTGCTGGACTTTTTACCCACGGGCGAGGAAATACCCGAAGCGGTTAGCGAACAGGTCGAAATACAAGCAAAATACGCGGGCTATATCGTCAGACAACAGTCTGAAATTGATAAGTCGTTGCGCTATGACCATCTGAAATTGCCGGAAAGTTTGGATTATAAAGGCATCCCCGGCTTGTCGAACGAAGTGAGCGAGAAGCTAAGAAAGCAACGCCCGGAAACCTTAGGGCAAGCGTCACGCATCCAAGGCATTACCCCAGCGGCCATTTCCTTATTGCTAGTCCACTTAAAGAAGAAATCTGCCTGATGGAACGTTGTGAAACTGAGTTAACCACAGGCTTGGACGCGTTAGGCTTGTCGCTGCAACCTGCCGCCATCGCCGCCTTGTTGGCGTTTATCGCCCTGATCGAAAAATGGAACAAAGCTTATAATCTCACCGCTATCCGCAACAAAGAGGATATGGTCGGGTTGCATTTGCTGGACAGTTTGGCGATATTGCCGCATCTGCACGGCCCGCGCATTATTGATATTGGTACGGGCGCGGGTCTGCCGGGCATCCCTTTGGCGATTTGTTGCCCAGAACGGGAGTTTACCTTGCTCGATAGCAATGCGAAAAAAACCCGCTTTGTGCAGCAAGCCATCTTGGAACTGAAACTGAAAAATGTTACTGTCTGCCATCAGCGGGTGGAAGATTACCAACCCAGCCAAGGTTTTGATTCCATACTCACCCGCGCGTTCGCCAGTTTGCCGGAGATTATCGCCTTAACCGCGCATTTATGTGCAAAAAACGGCGTGCTCTTAGCCATGAAAGGCCAACAAGCGGAGGCGGAAATGGCGCAGGCCGCCACCAAGGCAACCGCGGCAACCGCGCAAATAACATTGATACCCATCACTGTGCCTGGCATCGCTGCCGAAAGATGTCTGGTACGAGTGGCAACGCTAGACCAACAGAGGTAAGGAAGTGGGAAAAATAATCGCCGTCACCAACCAAAAAGGCGGTGTCGGAAAAACAACGACCAGCGTCAACCTCGCGGCCTCTTTAGCCGCCGCCAAACGCCGTGTCCTGCTGATCGACTTGGACCCGCAAGGCAATGCCGCGATGGGCTGCGGGGTTGATAAAGACAACATCCATTATTCCAGTTATGATGTGCTGATGGACGATGTCCCCGTCAGCGCGGCGGTGGTGCAACGCCCCGAATTGGGTTTTGCCGTGATTCCGGGTAATGCCGACCTGACCGCCGCCGAAGTGCAACTGATGAATGCCGACCGTAAGGAGTTAAGGTTACGCGATGCCTTAGCGCAAGTCACCGCCAATTATGACTATATCCTGATTGACTGTCCGCCATCGCTGAATATGCTGACCTTAAATGCGATGGTCGCCGCCAATAGTTTGCTGATTCCGGTACAATGCGAATATTACGCCTTGGAAGGCTTGTCGGGATTGATGGGCACGCTGAAAAACATCCAGAACACCGTCAATCCTGGCCTGTATCTGGAAGGCATTTTGCGCACCATGTTTGATGACCGTAACCGCCTGACCAAAGACGTGTCCGAGCAACTGCTGCGCTATTTCGGCGAGCAAGTGTTCAGGACGTATATCCCCAGAAATATCCGCTTGGCCGAAGCCCCCAGCCACGGCTTGCCGATACTCGCTTACGACAAATCCTCACGCGGCGCGGTGGCTTATCCGGCCCTCGCCAAAGAAATGATCGACAATGAAAAAAAATAATACGCGTACCACCACCCGTACCCCCCCTAGCAAACGTGGCTTAGGCCGTGGCCTTGACGAATTGCTGGCCGACACCAGCTCAATGGAAGCCTTGCAAGTACGGCCATCCGCCACTGATGACGGCAAAGACGCGGAGCGGGCCGCCGCCGAGGCGAACTTAAACGATGAGCGGGCGCAATTGTTAAAAGAAGCCGAAGCCTTAAGAATTTTAATGCTGGAATTTGAGCTATTGATCCGCGCTGAGTTGCATTGAGCTTTGCCACCTGCCCCATTGACAAAAAACCATTAATTCAGGCGGCAACAAACCCTTGCCATGCGCCCAAATTAGCTTATATCCGTTTTATCCCCATCATCACACTGACAAGTAGCAAGCAATGGCTTTACAAAAACGTGGATTAGGCCGTGGCCTGGATGCTTTATTGGGTGAAATTACGCCGAAAGAAGGCGACAAAGCCACCGATGACAGCATTTTTACAACAGAAAAACATCCGACCCAACAATTGCCGATAGAATATCTGCAACGAGGCAAATACCAGCCGCGCAAAGATATGAACCCTGAAAAATTGCAGGAATTGGCCGATTCCATCAAAGCCCAAGGCATTATCCAGCCTATTGTTGTACGCCAATTGGCGTTGGAAAAATTTGAGATCATCGCCGGGGAACGCCGCTGGCGGGCCGCACAATTGGCTGGCCTACAGGAAGTGCCGGTGTTGCTGAGGGAGATAGATGACCGCTCGGCGATGGCGATTGCCTTAATCGAAAATATCCAGCGCGAAGACCTTAACCCGCTGGAAGAAGCGGATGCCTTAAGGAAATTGTTGGATGAATTTGCCATGACCCACCAGCAAATCGCCGATGCCGTGGGCAAATCCCGCGCCACCGTCAGCAATTTGTTGCGCCTGATCGAGCTAAACCCTGAAGTTAAAAAATTCTTGATTAACCGGGAATTGGAAATGGGCCATGCCCGTGCCTTATTGTCCCTAAGCGATAGCCAACAGTTGACGATTGCCCAGAAAATCGTCAAAGACGGCTTGAATGTCCGGGCCACCGAGCAACTGGTCAAACAATGCCACGCCGAACCGAAAGCACCTGTGGAAAAACGTATTGATAATGACACCTTGCGGTTACAAGATGAGCTGACGGCCAAACTGGGGGCAAAAGTGCTGATTGACCATAAAGACCACGGGGGTGGCAAAGTGGTCATCACCTATTCCAGCTTGGACGAGCTGGATGGGATTATCGGGCAGATAAAATAGCCGTACCCGCTTTAAATGAATAACCTTAAAGCTATCATCCCATTAACGCCATGCCCACCTTACTCCATCACCTGCTCACAAAAACCCAAGCGCTAAGCCCCGACGCACAGGCGCTTGTCCATAAAAAATCATCGTGGACTTACACGCAACTGGCCGCCATTGTCCGGCAACAAGCTTGCGCCCTGCAAACCTTGCATCTGCAAACGCGGCAACGGGTGGCGGTGTATTTGCCCAAACAATTGGAGACGGTCAGCAGTTTTCTGGCGATCAGCCAAGCGGGTGGCGTGTTTGTTCCGGTCAATCCAGTATTAAAAGCCGCACAAGTCGGGTATATCCTCAGCAATTGCAATGTCAGCCTCCTCATCACTTCAAAAAGCCGCCTGCCAGGGCTGGCTGAGGTGCTGACGGAATGCCCTGATTTGCAGACTATCATCATCACCGAAGCCGATGATGGCGAATATCCGGCCATAGCAGGGAAACGTGTCTTAAGTTGGTGCACCTTTATGGCAGAAGCCACAGGAGTATTAACGATACCGCCGACCATCGACACCGATATGGCGGCGATACTCTACACCTCCGGCAGCACCGGCAAACCTAAAGGCGTGGTCATCTCGCACCGTAACCTTATCACTGGCGCGTACAGTGTCAGCGAATACTTAGGGATCACCGGCAACGACCGATTGCTGGCGGTGTTGCCGTTCAGCTTTGACTATGGCCTGAACCAACTCACCACCGCGTTGCTGAAAGGTGGCTGTTGCGTGCTGCTGGATTATCTCTTGCCGCGTGATGTGGTGAACGCCCTGGACACTTACCGGATCACCGGCCTTGCCGCTGTGCCGCCCCTGTGGGCGCAATTGGCGAACGTCACTTGGCCTGCCGGCATCAACGGGCATTTGCGCTATATGACCAATTCCGGCGGCAAAATGCCCAAGGCCCTATTGGCGGCTATCCGCGCCAAAGTGCCGGACAGCAGTTTTTTCTTGATGTATGGCCTGACCGAAGCCTTCCGCTCAACTTATCTGCCGCCCGAACAGATTGATTTGCGCCCCGACTCCATAGGCAAGGCCATCCCCAATGCGGAAATTTTGGTGGTGCGTGAGGATGGCAGCCTTTGCGATGCCCATGAGCCAGGCGAGCTGGTGCACCGTGGTTCCCTAGTCGCTATGGGTTATTGGAATGACCCCGCCACCACCGCCCTGCGTTTTAAACCCGCCCCCGGACAATTGGCGCAACTGCCGTTGGCTGAAATGGCGGTCTGGTCTGGCGACACCGTGACCCGTGACGAGGAAGGTTATCTGTATTTTGTTGGCCGCAAAGACGACATGATAAAAACGTCCGGCTATCGCGTCAGCCCCACCGAAATTGAAGAAGTGGTGTATGCCTGCGGCCTCGTCCAAGAAGCCGCCGCCTTAGGGATAGAGCATGATAGCTTAGGGCAAGCCGTAGTGCTGGTGGTCAGCACCAATGATCCTGACAATTTTGACGGGCAAGCCCTGATTAACGTCTGTAAAAGCCAGTTGCCTAACTTTATGGTTCCAGCCAAAATTATCGCCCTGCCCAGCTTACCGAGAAACCCTAACGGTAAAATTGACCGCAAAGCCTTGAGCGGACAATTTGCCCTGCTTTTCCAAAACGCTGACGGAAGCTAAATATGGCCTCCCCCCCCCAACATGCACCGATGGACGGTTTTCCGATCCAAAACCAGCAACTATTGGTAGGCGGCATTCCTTTGGCACAGTTGGCGCAACGGGTCGGCCACACACCTTTTTATGTGTATGACCGCCGTTTGTTGACCCGGCGGGTCGCCGACTTACGCGCCGCCATGCCGCCGGATTTAAAAATCCACTATGCCATGAAAGCCAACCCCATGCCCGCCGTGGTGCAACATTTTGCCCAGCTTGTCGATGGCTTTGACTTGGCATCGGCGGGAGAAATGAAAGTCGCCCTAGACACGTCCATGCCCGCCGCCCATATCAGCATGGCCGGCCCTGGCAAACGTCCGGCGGAATTGTTGCAGGCGATAGCGGCAGGCATTACCCTGAATGTCGAATCCTTTCATGAATTGGAGACCATCGCGCAACTGTCCGAACAGACAGGCATCAAAGCGCGGGTGGCGGTACGCATCAACCCCGCGTTTGAGCTGAAAGCGTCAGGCATGAAGATGGGTGGCGGGGCAAAACCGTTTGGTATTGATGAAGAACGCTTGCCGGAAGCGTTGCAACGCATCAAAGCGCTGGACTTGGCGTTCCAAGGCTTCCATATTTACAGCGGTTCGCAAAACCTGAAAGCCGAAGCGATTATCGAAGCCCAACAGAAAAGCCTACAGCTGGCCTTGCAGTTGTCTGCCCATTGCCCTAGCCCTATCCGTACACTCAATATTGGCGGCGGTTATGGTATCCCCTATTTTCCAGGCGAAGACCGCTTAGACATCCAACAGATAGGTGCAGAACTGGCGATTGCTATGGCTCATTTTAAGGCCAGCCAGCCGGACACGGACATTGTCATTGAATTGGGGCGTTATCTGGTTGGCGAAGCGGGGCTGTATGTCACGAAAGTGATAGACAAAAAAGTCTCACGCGGGCAGATTTTCCTCGTCGTCGATGGCGGCTTGCACCATCATCTGGCAGCATCCGGCAATTTCGGCCAAGTCATCCGTAAGAATTATCCGGTGGCGATAGCCACAAACATGCAGGGCGAAGCGCAAGAAACCGTCAATATTGTCGGCCCGTTATGCACACCCTTAGACATCCTCGCCGACAAAATGCGGTTGCCCACAGCGCAAATAGGTGATTTGGTTGTGGTCTACCAGTCAGGGGCTTATGGCTACACCGCCAGCCCCAGCCAGTTTTTATCGCAGCCTAAGGCAGAAGAAATTTTAGTTTAAGAAAAACTGTCCAGCCCTAAGCCGGACTTTATTACGCGCTTATCGCCAACAAACACCCTACCACATCAAATCATCAGGCACTTGAAACGCGGGATAAGGATCATCGGCTGACGTAGTTGCTTCTACTTCGTCTTGGAAATAAACCACGATGCTCTCCGGCTGACGTTCGCTGATTTTTTTGGCAATATCGGCGGCCACCACTTCGTAAGCCTTTTCAAACCTGACCACGGCGGCGCGGCCTTTGCTGATGTGCTCGCGTAGGGTTTCGCTGACATACAAGGTCTTGACCTTGTTATTGTCGGTAAAACGGTAGGCGACACCTTCGGGGTCTTGCCGCTGGCGGTTTTGCTCGATCAGTTGCTTGACTTGGGCGGCAAGTTCTTTTTGCGCCTCTTGCTGGCGACGCAGTTGGTTTAGCTCACGGTCACGCTCGACTTTTTCGGCTTGGGCTTTTAACACCAACTCTTTCGCCTCATCCACCACGGTGACATTATTTTTGGCCTGCATTTTGGTTTGCTTGCGCTTATCCGCTTGGGCTTTTTTCGCCTGTGCGGAACTGGCTAAGCCGGATTTTAAAAGCTGCTCTTGTAAGGATAATTTGGGTTTGCTCATGTGCTGTCTATTGTTAGAGTTATAAGTGAGGATGGCAACCACGCAAGCCACTATTGTTACGGATTTATCATTGTTTCTGCTACAGGCAAAGTCAATTGTTTTAACAAGTTGCCGACGAACTCCGCCTTCTGTTCAACACCGGTAAAAGCTTGGCTAAATTTGAGTTTATCCATGCCATCGAGTTTGTAAATTTGGGCTTGGGTTTGGATCAGCTTGATTAATTGTTCGGCGTTGATGTTGGGAGCCGTGCCAAAGACAATGCGTCCACCCATCGCCGTGGCTTCGATTTTTTTTATGCCCAATTGTTCCGCCTGCTGTTTTAGTCCGGTGACGCTAAATAAGGTTTTGACAGGTTCAGGCAACAGCCCGAAACGGTCGATCATTTCGATTTGCAACTCGCGCAAGTCCTCCGCCGTGTCCGCGCTGGAGATACGTTTGTACAACACCAGACGGGCGTGGATGTCGGGCAGGTAATCTTCGGGGATAAGGGCGGCGGCTTGCAAATCCACTTCCGGGCCTTTGTCCATCGGCGCATCCAACTCCAATTCTTTGCCGGCTTTCAGCGAATCCACCGCCCGTTGCAACAATTCGGTGTACATCGTAAAGCCGATTTCTTGGATTTGTCCGCTTTGGTCATCGCCGAGCAATTCCCCTGCCCCGCGTATTTCCATGTCGTGCGAAGAGAGCATAAAACCAGCACCTAAATCGCCGGACGCTTCAACCGCTTCCAAGCGTTTTTGCGCGTCTTTGCTCATCAAATTTTTCGGCGGCACAATAAAGTAAGCATAAGCGCGGTGGTGCGAGCGCCCTACCCGTCCGCGCAATTGGTGCAGTTGCGCCAGGCCCAATTTGTCGGCACGGTTGATGATGATGGTGTTGGCGCTGGGTATGTCGATGCCGCTTTCGATAATCGTGCTGCACAACAGCAAATTAAAACGCTGATGGTAAAAGTCCAGCATGATGCGCTCCAAATCGCGTTCGGGCATTTGCCCGTGGGCAATTTGGATACGCGCTTCCGGCAATAGGGCTTCCAGCTCCCGCGCCATTTTATCCATGGATTTGACATCGTTATGCAGAAAGAACACTTGCCCGCCGCGCCGGATTTCGCGCAGGCAAGCTTCTTTAATTTGCGCGTCCACCCAAGTGCTGATAAAGGTTTTGATGGCGTGACGATTAGGCGGCGGACTGGCGATGATGGAAATATCCCGCAAGCCGGACAAAGCCATATTTAGGGTGCGCGGAATCGGCGTGGCGGTCAGCGTCAGCATATCCAATTCATTGCGCAATTTTTTGAAATGCTCTTTTTGGCGCACACCAAAACGGTGTTCCTCATCAATCACCACCAACCCCAGAGCCTTATATTTCAACTCCTTGGATAGCAACGTGTGGGTACCGATGACAATATCGACTTGCCCTTGCGCCAAGGCTGCGGCAATTTCTTTTTGCTGTTTAGGGGTGACAAAGCGCGACATGACTTCGATACGCACGGGCCAATCGGCAAAGCGGTCGCAGAAATTTTGGTAATGCTGTTGCGCCAATAAAGTGGTGGGGACTAGCACGGCGACTTGTTTGCCGCTTTGTACGGCGATGAACGCCGCCCGCATCGACACTTCAGTCTTACCGAAGCCGACATCGCCACAAATCACCCTATCCATCGGTTGCGGGCTGGCCATATCGGCCAATATGGCTAAAATTGCGGTGTGCTGGTCGGGGGTTTCCTCAAACGGAAACGCCTCGGCAAAGGTTTGATACTCGGTGTTTTCAATAACAAAGGCATGGCCTTGCTTGATGGCACGTTGGGCGTGGATTTCCAACAATTCGGCGGCGACATCACGGATTTTCTCGATAGCCTTTTTCTTGGTTTTCGCCCATTGGTCGCCACCTAATTTGTGCAATGGCGCCGTGTCAGGATTTGTCCCCGTATAACGGCCTATGACATGCAAGGTGGACACGGGGACATAGAGCTTGTCGTTATTGGCATATTCCAAGGTCAAAAATTCCGCCGGAATGCCGCCAATGGTCAGGGTTTGTAAGCCCAGATAACGGCCTACGCCATGTTCCTGATGGACAACGGGTGAGCCGATGGTCAATTCATTCAGGTTATTGACGATGGCTTCCAACTCACGCGCGGCGGATTTGCGCCGACGGCGTTGCTGCTGGACTTTTTCGCCGGACAACAGCGGCTCGGTAATGATTGCCAAGGCGGGGTCGAGCAACCAGAAGCTGTGTTCCACGGGGGCGACCACCATGCACACGCGGGCTTCGCTGTCCAAAAACTGCTGCCAACTATCGACACGCTTGCTGCTGATCCGGCACGCCCTTAGCCTAT
>JAQTNZ010000058.1 GCA_028713595.1 Methylovulum sp.
GGGGAGTTCGTAAGGGGCGAAGCCTGTAGGTTGGGGTGAGGTACGAACCCCAACCTACAGCCCTGCAAGCTGGCCGCGCTGGAAAACGCCACCGGACGCATCAGCCATAACGACACCGTCGAGGCGCTGTTTGACAGCCAAGGCGCCAACGAGGGCAAGGCGGGCTTTGCGGTGCGCTTTGAACCCAACCAAGCCACGGTGCGAAAGACCGAACACCGTGATGCGGCCTACGGCTGCGAAGCGGGCGCGTCCATTCTCGGCGTTTGGAAAAAAGACCCGTGATAAAATAGTGCGTGGCTTTAAACCGCCGTATTGTTTATGCCCTTTACGCTCTGTGAGTGCGTGGGTACGCTATCGCTGCATACGGGCTTGCTATTTTGAATGCTCTAAGTAGGTGTGCAAAAGTTTTTTAACAAAAATTTTGCAGAACTAACGCGCTATATTTTCATTGCAAAATTAAAAAAGCATCGTCATTCCGGCATGGATTGCCGGAATGACGGCTTCTTCTTAAAAATGTTAAGAAATTTATGCACACTTACTTATACGGGTTTTGAAGTCTTTTTATCGTTAATAAATATAGTTCATAATGAAAAATAAACCGGATATGAACAGATTAATATCATGGCCTAAATGTCTTGAGTTTCAGCAGACAGATAGGACAGACATGCTTGAAATGTATAATAGGGCATTTAACTTTTTAAGAAATCATGTTTGGTATGGCTCATTAAAAGAGAGTTACATGGGAATGTTCTATCCTGGAATAGTAGCCGTTTTTTTGTTTAGAATTGTTCCGTCCGGCAACTTTGATGAATGGATTTGGGTTGTCGCCGGAGACTTACCATTGGCATATATTGCGTCTGATGATTGTCAAAATCCAGCCGCTGCCTTGGATGGGTATATAGGTGAGATGGAAGAATGGATAAATGCCGCTGAAGAAGGCCGATCTGTTGATGATTTGATTCCAATAAATGCCCCGTCTACTTTAAATAATGCCAAGGCATTAAAATCCAGAATGAATTTTCTGGATGAACGGATTTTGTGCAATTATAAAGATGATTTGAACGCTTAATGACGTAACGCGGTAAGGCGCATTCCGTAGGGCGGCATAATCGGAGCGCGGGCATCTTGCCCGCCACTGCCACTAAATTAAGCATTTATGTGTTTAATTATCAATAAGATAAGAGTGATACTCTCGTTCCCGCGTGCCGCGTACCCACGCACTCACAGAGCGTAAAGGGCAGTGATCTTCCCGCCTTTGCGGGCAAGATGCCCGCGCTCCAAGGGCAGCGGATTACGGGTGGTTGCTTCGATAGGCCGTGCCGGACAAACGGGGAGGACGGGACGGCAGCTTAAAGCCGCCGTCCCGCGGACACGGGCCGCCCTATTTTGTGGGCTTCAAAGGTGCGCCGGTGTATTGGTTGAAAATAACGTCCTGCGCCGAGCTTTTAAGTTGAAACAGAGTGAACGGCATCGGCAGGTTGGCCGGGCCGACCGCCTTCCACCACAAGGGCAGGGACTTGAACGCAAAGACCATGTCGTAGTCGGTGGCGATGGAGCCAGTGTCGGGGTCTTGCGGTTCGGTACCGGGACGATCCTTAAACCATTTTGACCAGTCCGCCGAACCGGGGGCGGGCGAACAAATGTAAGCGTCACTGGGTTTGCCGTCCGGGCAAGGTTTGAAAGGCGGGCCTGGATTTGGGTTGGGGTAAGAAGGCAGCAAAAACGAGAGCATCTTGTGTTGTTTCGGTTGCCACTCGGCAGGCCCGTGGCAGCTCATGCACGAAGAGTCCGGCTCGTTGTCCATCGCCTTATCGCCGACTTGGATGTTGTTACGCCCCCCATCATTGGGGCCGGACAGCCGGCCTCCCCAACCGAGCGTTTGGGTCGAATAAAGCGGGGCCTTGGGGTTAATCCAGTTTTCGTTAAGCGGCGGCGGGGGCTGTTTTGAAGAATCAACATCGGGGTCATTGCCCCACATCACGCCCAGCGGCACCATTTTGTCCCAAGCGTCACCGCTGGCGCTGGTGTCATAGACCAGCGTCGAGAACACCCAGCCCGTCTTGGGGGCGGCCACCGAATCCTTGACGATGATGTCAAACTGCATAACATAGCCATTGACCACCTGAGTGGCGCCGGGGGTGCTTTCTGGAATCGCCAGGTAGAGCGGCCACTTCGCGGCGCCATCGATCACAGGCCACCAGTCGGACTGTACCGTGGGGTCGTCAGATACGAACAGCGCGGCTTTCACCACCACCGAACCTTCCTCGAACTGAAAGTTCTCGGTCTTTATCGCGGGCAGCATGGCCGTTTTCCCCCAGACTTTGTGGAGCGAATACGCCGCGCGTTCATCATAATAAGTGAGCACATGGGTATCAAACGTGGTCTTAAGCCCGGTGCCGGGAAAGATCGACGGCGTGAACTGTCCGCCCGCGTAAGTGCCGTGGATGCTTTCGCGGATTGACCCTAGCCAAGGCTCGTTGTACCAATGCGCCGTATCGGCATCCCATTTGTCGTAATGGAGCATCAGTTCGCGGGCGTTAGGGCCGACATAGTCCTTAAGCGCCGCAACATAGGCGGCGGCGTTGTCTGTGGTGATCCGGCCACCTTTGACCGCTTTCGTCCAAGGCGCATCTTTAAGCGCAGGCAAGGGCTGGTCAGGCCATTTGTGGCTAAGCTTGAAAAAAGGCCCCGAATACTCGGAAGCCGGGGGCTTTAGCCCGTTACTGGCAAGAAAAGGCTCGCGTGGGATATGGGCGTTTTGTGCCAAGAGCTTTTCGGTTTTGGCAACCGCAACCGATACGCTAAACGTACAAGCGACGGTGACTAGGCAACATGTAAACCCCGTTCTATAGTTCATATACACTTCCTATCGTCTGATTTTTATGGGTATGCGTGGGTGTCAAACGGCGATTAAAGTTTGTCGGCCCTTACAACAAAAGGGCGTTAAAACAGGCCCGCAGCCAACACTTGAATTACGGGCGGCAATTGCTCATGTTAGCTATTTACCTTAAAAACTTAACGGAAATTAACGGCAAACAATCAAAGTCGTTTTACGGCTAAGATGCTATCGCTTAAGTTTAAATAAAGCTATTAACTATTACCTAAAAAACGGCAAGTTTTCCACCCACCCAAGGATGAGGTTGTTTTATTTGATGTTTTTATTGATTTTTTTCAGCGTTATTATTTTTTTCTGATAAAAAAGTGTTAACCTATCAGAAATGGCCGCATTTGTTGCCTGTGGACATCAACAAAATTACCTGTTTTTTTTGAATAATTCCCCGTCAAAAAGGATGGGTATTAACCGTAGGGTAAACATAAGCAGGACAGGCCGTTGCCGCCCGACACCCGAGCGCCAAGATGATGAAAAGACACCCCTATTATGACCAACGAAATCTATGAACCCTGGTACTGCGCAAACCTTTCCAGCCCTATGAGGATAGTGTTGAAAGGGGTCTCTTACCAAGCAAACGGCAGTCTTGACATTCACGCGTGTAACATTAAGCGTCATGACCAGCAGTTAACCATCCGCTTTCCTGAAGTTATAGCCATGAGAATCACTAATGAAAGCCAGCGCTTAGCCACCCTTAATGGCATGGAAGGGCATTTTTCGCATTGTCTTTGTCTTGTGCAAAACTCAAATTTTTTAGCGTGGCTTAACCGCGACTCTTTAGGCGTTTATGAGGATGCCCCGTGGCGGCATTTTTCGATTACCGAAGACAACGAATGGCTTGATGTGATCGCCGTTGATTTTCCAGAAGTGACCGTTACTGCCGCCCCCTAAAAAAGCTTACGCCATTATAATGGCAGAACTTAAGTTATGACCGATACAACCGACAACACTCAACCCGAACCGGGGCCGGCGGAAATTATCGCCCGTTTTGAACGGCAGGGCAGCGGCCCGCCCAAAACCATTGCCATTTTTAAATACGCCGACGCGCTTCGCCAAGTCAGGCGGTACCATGAGGCGTTGCAAAACTATGAGTTATTGGCGACCTTGCCCATTCCAAAAGGCAAAGCGTGGTTAGTCCCGCTATTCAAAGGCCAAACCTTTTTTGAGATGGGCAGGTTCGCTGAGGCGGAACAAGCGTTCAAAGATGCTGGTGACGATGACCCCTCCACGGCCTCTCGCGTTTACCTTGCCACCGCCCTGAGGGCGCAAGAGCGGTTTGAGGCGGCCATCGAGGTGTTGACCAACGCGTTGGACTGCGAAGGCGACCGTGATGAAGTCTTGTTGAATTTGGCTTTGAACCGATTATCGCTGGGACAATGGGCCGCCGCCCAAAACAACCTTGAGCAAGCGCTGGCAATCACCCCCGATTATCCGTCTGCACAAACGGTTTTGGAGGACGTTAGGGCCGCGCTGGCCTTGGGCGATGGGGCGGGTAGCCCGTAAGGAGCGAAGCGGATTATGGGTTGTTTCGGCTTCGATAGGCCGTGTCACATCGCACTGTATCGGCATGGGATGTCGGAATGGGCTATTGCGTGGTTCCGAACCCCCGTATTCCGCTATCGCTGCATACGGGCTACCTCGCTTGCTGGGACTGATGCCACCTTAACAAGCCTGTACAAGACCCTAAACCCACCTAAGCAAGGTGCATAAGATTTAGCGCACCCCATAAACCTACCCCGCCCCCCATTCCACACTCCCGCTGACAATTTTTGTCATTATTGGCTAACCATACTAACTAATTAAAAAGGTAGGCCATTAACGCCGCAAGGCTTACCATCCCTTAGGGTACGCCTATCGCGCCGCCTCAACCCACGCCTTGCCCTTGCCCATTCCTGACAATTTTTGTCAATTATTTGCCAAAAATGGTAATAGTTCATAGAATTGCCGATGGTTACTTGTTAAACTAAAAACACTTCGTAAAAAAGCTTGTTGCTGTTTGCCTTTGCCCCCTAGCGTTCGCGCAGGGGGTTTAGGCGTGTTGTTTAGGCCGATCAGAAACGCCTGATTAGCTTTTCGGTATTTTTTTATTATTAATCAATAAGTTATAAATATATCGTCCTTGGTTTTCAGGGCGGTATAAAAGCCGTTGCGCCCGCGTCATGGGGAACGTAACCAACGGTTAAATTAAAAGCTCGCGGTGCCGCTGATCGGTTTGGCATGACGCGGCGCAGGTAAGCTTACGGATCACAAAAAAATAATTATAAGCGTATGGGGGAGGGGAAGATGCACATTCAGTTACAAAAACACACAGACCGTAAAGCCAGCCAGATGGACGGCTGGATTTATCTGGGCGGCAAACCCTGTAAAATCATCGTCAAACACCTGGCCCTGTCCGGGGCGTTGGTGCTGTTGGACCCCGACAGCGCCGAGGATAACCAGCGCCGCTTTAAACGCTTGTCAGTGGCGAAAACCGTTGATTTTTTCCTGCCCTCGCAAGGGATGTCCGGCATCGCCGACATTGCTCGGGTGACGATGACCGAACACGGCGTCGTCGCGGTTAGGCTGGCGTTTCAAGATGTCGCCCATCCGGTGGACAGGCCTTATTATTACCGTAATGATTACCGCAGCGAAATCGCCGTGCCTGGTAAAATCCAGTTAAACGGCCATTATATGGATTTTTTGACCATCAACATCTCCGTTGACGGCCTGATGATCCACTTACCGCACAGCGTTGACATCGAAATCGGGCTGAGCGTAAAGTTTAAATTCCCCCATGCCAAACGTAAAGGCATGGCACGGGTGATGTGGGCGCAAAACAACGAAGACCATGAGACGCTCATGGGCCTGCAACTGATCCGGCGCGACTTGCTGGACAAGCCCGGCCAGCAGGCCACAACGCATCAGCCCCCGGTTGCGGGCAGCATCACCCTAAAACGCCACGAGCGCGCCAAACCGCCGATCAGCAGGCTCCAGGGCCTTAGCCTAGCGGTCTCCAGACCAGGCGTTTCGGCCAGCAAGTCGCCGGAACTGCCCAGCGTCCAGTTTGAGCCGCTGGACGACTGGCCAGGCGATAACCTCTTCCCCGCTGTGCCTAGCGGCGCCTGCATCCCCACCCCCTTGTTTTGCGGGGAAAACTGGGTAAGCAAAGTGTCCAAACCCGCCAAAATGCGCCAATGGTAAACGCGGGCGTTAACCGCCACTAAAGACAAAGGCACCATGATATTAGAAGCCGCCGTGCTAAACGTCATCGCCGGGCAAGAGGCGGCCTTTGAAGCCGCCTTTCAACAAGCGTCCGCCCTCATCGCCGCAACCGACGGCTATAACGGCCATCAATTGCAACGCTGCCTTGAAAAGCCCAGCCAATACCTGCTGTTGGTCCATTGGCGCAGCCTCGAAGACCACACCCAAGGCTTTCGCGGCTCCGCCCGCTACCTGGAATGGCGGGCGTTATTGCATCACTTTTATCAGCCCTTCCCGACCGTCGAACATTACACGCTAGTCATGGCCCAAACGCCCAAGCCCTAGGGCGACTGCCCTTAAGCTAAGGGTTTTTATATTTATTATCAATTAGATATGAGCATCATAGCTCGTTGGGGCGGGCTTGCGAACCCCAACATGTCAACACACACGACCACCCTAGCCTGTTGTGTTGGGGTTCGTACCTCACCCTAACCTTGCTGGAAAATTATGATAGATCAAGATGCATCAAATTCAACGTTACGATTATTGGTTTGGCAAGCTCTAAAGCAGTATAGCACGACAGCCTTATTGCCAATGTTGCGTGAGCGTGATGACATTGTAAGAACGGCGGTTGCCCGTGAGTTGCAGATACGAGGTGGGGATGATGTTTTTAAAGAAGCTACCGTTTTAATACTTGAAAAGCGCTTCGAAGATAGGGACATTGCTGCTTTTTTGCTGGGACAACTGGGTACACCACAGTATCCTTTTCGAGACCAATCCATTCCTTATTTATGCAAATTACTTTCAGATGACTATTGGGAAGTGCGTAGTACAGCCGCGACTTCGTTGGGACATTTGCGAGCGGATGAAGCGGCTGAGAATTTAATAGTGCTTGTTTCTGATACAGAACCGGAAGTAAGGGAAAGTGTTGCCTTTGCTTTAAGTTTTTTAACGCGTACACCAGCCATTCATTCCGCTCTTGAGCAACTAATGGGGGATAATAATGCCAATGTACGCGATTGTGCAAATTGGGCGCTTGAATGTGGGGGAATCTTACAAGTGTAGCGAGTAGCTCGTTGGGGTGAGCTTGCGAACCCCAACATTTCAACACACACGACCACCCTACCCTGTTGTGTTGGGGTTCGTACCTCACCCCAACCTACGGCTCTCTCATCTCAAACGTTAGGTTTCTATGAAAAAGCCATCTCGCTTTATGCCGCAGTACGTTCGACCACGAACACGCCCGCTTGCTTGGGCTTTCCTTTTTGTGCTGGGTGCGGGTTTGTTGTATTTGGCCTGCTCGCATCCTGTGCCAATGCTACTGACAGCAATCGGGCTCAGCATCTTTGTCGCAATTGAGCGCCATCGATCACTTGCCAAATTGCGAGCTCTTTCCGATTCGCGGCGCGGAGAGTCCATCTGCAACTTTGCACGCCAGTTCGATCGACACGTTGTTGATCCGTGGATTATACGGGCCGTTTACGAGCAGCTTCAGAACTACATCAGTCTTGAGCATAAGATTCCGGTTCGGGCATCCGATACGTTTGATGCCCTTTCAATCAACGACGAGGATTTGGATATGGATCTTGTGCTTGAAATCTCGCAGCGTACTGGCCGCTCGCTCGAACACTTAAACCGTAACCCATACTACGGCAAGGTCAGAACCGTGGCCGATCTGGTTTTCTGCTTCAATGCGCAACCAACGATAACCTAACCAGCCCGTTGGGGTGAGCTTGCGAACCCCAACAGCTCAACACACACGACCACCCTACCCTGTTACGTTGGGGTTCGTACCTCACCCCAACGGCTCTTTTTTAGCCATACCCTCACCCCCCTCTGGAGAAAACATGAAACGATTGGCCGCCCTAGCCCTGCTGTCCGCCTCCGTCTGCGCCCATGCCGTCACCGATAATGGCAAGGGTATCGAGCTAAAGCCTTTGCCGGGGCGACACGCCTTGGTCATGACCGAAGACAGGGAGGTTTCCGGCCTGTGCGGGGCGGCGGTGGTGACGATTTCGGGCATAAACCTTATGCGTGAGGATGACAATCCCATTAAGGACTTAGAGTTTAATGGCAATAGCTATACCGACTTACAGGTGAAAATAGGCACTAAGACCCATTCTTATGATATTTTGTCAGATTACAACATGGTGCACTGCGTCCCCACCGCCAAAGGCCCGCGCTTGCTGGTGGGCAGCAATTGTGGGGGCAGCCTTTGTTCCGATGCAAAAGACTACACTATCATCAACCTCAGTAACGGCCATCAATTTCCCGCCAAAAACGCCAGCACAGCGTGTGATACCGAGTGCGCCAACAAGGCGTTGGGGTTTAAATACCTGAAAGAGGGGATGGGGCCGCGTTAGGGTGCATTACGCGCTGATGACACCCCGCACGTTGCCAAGCGCCCCAACCGTCGGGCATGATGCGGGCGATTATTTTAGGCCAATCACCGCCTACGCTTGGTATTAATGGACGTAATGTAATAAAATGACAACTTTCAACCCATTCGGTGCCAAGCTATGACGGATATGGATGATACGACCCAACATTACGAAGTGGTCTTTTATAACGACACTACCACGCCTTTTGAGTTTGTGGCCCGCTTGTTCAAGCACCTGACAGGCCGCCCCCTGTATGAATGCGAAGAAATGGCGCGGCGGCGCTATTACCTAGGCAAGCACAGCTTTGGCCCTTATCCTGCCGCTGTCGCCGCCGCCATCTGCACGGAAGCCCAGCAAGCCATCGCTGACGCGGGGCATCGGCTGATGGTAGAATCGGTCAATATCGCCCATCCCGAACAATCCGCCGTCATGGCCTGCTCGTTCTGCGGCAAGGCCAGCACCGCCGTTGAGAAACTGTTTACCGGCCAAAACGGCGCCATCTGTGACGGCTGTGTTGTTAGCAACGCCGCCATGCTGCAAGAGCTATTACCCGCCGCCCAATTAAAATACACGTTTCAGCTATTGGATTGGCATTTTGGCAGCGGCTCACCCGACAAATTCGTCAAGACCAGCCGCACTTACCCGGGGCGGGTTCGGGCGGATCTGCAAATCGCCATTGACAGCCTCTTTAGCGCCAAGGCCATCCGGGCCATCGGCATCAAGCAGGAATACGGCCACGAACAAATTGATTTGACCAGCCTGTGGACTAACGAGCGTAATCCCCGTGGCTTGGCGCCGCTGTCTTTTGAAGAATTGGACGTGGGCGATGCCGCCCCCGTCCAATGCCAACTGAACGGTTTATGGTTATTAGAGGATAACGGCGACCGTTACGCAGCCGTCCTCTCGCGTGAGCGTGACTATGCGGGCGGGTTTACCATCTTTTTGGAAATCAGCGGCCCACAAGGGGAGCGGACTGCCGAAATCACCCGCAAAGTCTTCGCGCAAATTGAAGACACCATCAAGGCCGCGCACTCTTATC
>JAQTNZ010000059.1 GCA_028713595.1 Methylovulum sp.
GCACTTTTGGCTATGGCATTGATGGTAGTTGGCTTGTCTGGCTGTATGGATGATCCAGATGGTTCAAAACAAAAAGTTTCTAGTTCAATCGAACTGTAAATAAAAGCTTTTGGAACAAAAAAAAACCCGGCCTTAAGGCCGGGTTTTTTTTGTCTGGCAAAAACTGGCGGCAAGCTTTATACCAACCGCCCCCACATATCATATTCATCAGCCTCTTCCAGTTCGACCTGGACAAAGTCGCCGACTTTTAAGTGCGTGGCCCCGTCAATAAACACCTGCCCGTCAATTTCTGGCGCGTCGGCGCGGCTTCTGGCCACCGCCCCTTCTGCCACCACTTCATCAACCAGAACGGTTTCAATCTTGCCGATACGTTGTTGCAAGCGTTCGGCACTGATGATAGCCTGATGCGCCATAAATCGCGCCAGCCGTTCTTGTTTCAGCTCTTCCGGCACGGCATCGGGCAGGGCGTTGGCCGCCGCACCGCGTACTGGCGAATAGGCAAAACAGCCAACCCTATCCAATTGCGCTTCGCTTAAAAAGTCCAGCAGCTCGGTAAATTCCTGCTCGGTCTCGCCGGGGAAACCGACAATAAAGGTGCTGCGCAAGGTGATGTCCGAGCAGATGGCTCGCCACGCCTTGATGCGTTCCAGATTGTTCTGGCTGGCGGCGGGGCGTTTCATCAGTTTGAGGATGCGGCTGTTGGCATGTTGGAAGGGAATGTCCAGATAGGGCAGGATTTTTCCTTCCGCCATCAACGGGATCACCGCATCGACATGCGGATAAGGGTAGACGTAGTGCATCCGCACCCAGATACCTAAATCACCTAAGGCCTCCGCCAAATCGTAAAAGCGCGTCTGTACGGTGCGCCCGCGCCAATCGCGCGGCTGGTATTTGACATCTAGGCCGTAAGCGCTGGTGTCTTGTGAGACCACCAGCAGTTCTTTGACACCCGCTTGCGCCAAGCGTTCGGCTTCCAACAGGACATCATCGACCGGACGGCTGACCAAATCGCCGCGCATGGATGGGATAATGCAAAATGTGCAACGGTGGTTGCAGCCTTCGGAGATTTTTAAATAGGCGTAGTGGTTGGGTGTCAGTTTCACGCCTTGTGGCGGTAGTAAGCTGGTGAACGGGTCATGGCGTGGCGGCAAATGCTCACGCACCGAAGCCACTACTTCATCAATGGCGTGGGCGCCGGTCACTTTGAGCACTTGCGGGTGGCGGGCGCGGATTTCGTCTTCACGTGCACCCAAGCAGCCGGTGACGATGACCCTGCCGTTTTCCGCCAAGGCTTCGCCGATGCTGTCCAACGATTCTTCCACGGCGGCATCAATGAAGCCGCAGGTGTTGACGACCACCAAATCGGCATCCTGATACGTGGGGGAAATGGTGTAGCCGTCGGTGCGAAGTTGGGTCAAGATGCGTTCGCTATCGACCAGGGCTTTGGGGCAACCTAAACTGATAAAGCCCACTGTTGGCGTATATGTCATAAATGTATTAAAGTTAAACGTTATAAAAATAGGGGGGGATGCCCTAAAGGCTCAAGACAGTAGGGCGGACAGTAAATCCTGGAGTTTGTGTTGTTGCCGGGTGCGTGTCAGGCGCTGGCTGAGGATGATGGCGCTAAGTTCGGCCAAGGCTTGGTTAAAGTCATCATTGACCACCAGATAGTCAAATTCGGGGTAATGGCTCATTTCCGTTACCGCGTCACGCATTCTTCGGGCGATAATGCCATCATCATCTTGGCCACGGCCACGCAAGCGTTGCTCCAGTACGGCAATGGACGGCGGCAGGATAAAGATGGAGAGGCTGGCCGGCCATAATTGCTTGATCTGCCGGGCCCCTTGCCAGTCGATTTCCAAAATCACATCGACACCGTGGTTCAGGGCATCTTGTACCGTTTGTTGTGCCGTGCCATAAAAATTATCAAACACCTGCGCATGTTCCAAAAACGCCCGTTCCGCCAACATGGCTTGGAACTGGGCGACGGACACAAAATAATAATCCCGCCCGTCCGCTTCACCGGGGCGCATGGGGCGGGTGGTGTGGGAAATGGATACGGCCAGGTTGTCCGTAGCCGCCACCAGTTGCTTGACCAGACTGGTTTTGCCCGCACCCGAAGGTGCGGAAATAATGTAAAGTGTGCCGATTGTCATAAGAGCCTGTACGCGGGGAAACAAAATATCAACAGCCTATTTTATACGCAATAGCCCCTGATCCACAGCATAAAGAACGCTGTGCCACTATCCATCAATCTTTTACCTATTTATGTCAACACGCGGCCCTTGGCAAATCCTGAGCGAAAAACTGATCTACGAAAACCCGTGGATACGCATAGACTACCACGATGTGCTGACCCCTAAGGGCACACCGGGCATGTACGCCACGGTGGACTTTAAAAATTGGGCGATAGGCATCGTGCCCATAGATGAAGACGGCTACACTTATATCGTCGGCCAATACCGTTTCCCGCTACAAGAATATAGCTGGGAAATTCCTGAAGGCGGCGGCCATAAAGGCGCTACGTTACTGGCTTCGGCCCGGCGTGAACTGCTGGAAGAAACCGGCATCAGCGCGGCCAATTGGGAGATGATCTATGAATTTCATACCAGCAATTCCATCACCAACGAGCGGGCCTATATCTTTCTGGCTACTGGCCTGAGCTTTGGCGAGGCCGAACCTGAGGACACCGAAGAACTGGCAGTGAAAAAAATCCTGTTCAGCGAATTGCTGGAGATGGTTTACCGCAATGAAGTGAAAGACAGCCTGACGGTGATAGGCGTGTTGATGGCGGCGAAAGCATTGGCGGGCAAATCAGATGAAAAAATCGCCATTCCCTAAAAAACATTACCATGACTATAAGCAACGAAAAAAAGCGGCTAAAGCAAAAGCCAGGAAACAATGACACCGACCATCCGTTGGCGCGGGATGTTAACGAAACCGTTAACGAAAGGGTGCAACAAGACCCTGCGTTTGCCCGTGCCTTGCTCACGGAGGCTATGTCATTGCTGGTCAATAACGAGCCGGAAACCGCACGGCTGGTGTTAAGGGATATTGTCAACGCCACCCTTGGCTTTGAGCGTCTGGCTGTCCAGTTAGCCAAGCCTAGCAAAAGCTTGCATCGGATGTTGTCAGCAAAAGGTAATCCCACTATGGATAATTTAACAGCAATTGTCGATATTTTGTGTAAAACGCTACAAGTGACCGTTCAATTTCAAACGACGCAACGGATTGAAGCCAGATATTCCTTGTAACCAAGGGCGAGCGTCAAGACCCTAATAAGCCTGGCAAATCCGTCACCGAACCTATCAGCACGTCCGGCGTGATGGTGGAGGCTTGCGCGTAGCTTTGCCGGTATTTGCCGGTCTGCGCCAAAATGCCGGTCAACCCCACCTGCTGGCCGCCCCCTATATCCACGTCAATATCATCGCCAATGATGGCGGCTTCATGGGCTTGCAAGCCCATATCCGCCAAGGCGATCTGAAAAAAATCCGCCGAGGGCTTGCCGATAATCATGGCCTTGGCGCCGCTGGCATATTCCAAACCGTCAATAAACCCGCCTATGTCCATTTGTAGCCCCGCTTCTGTCTGCCAGAAGCGGTTTTTATGGATGGCAATCAATTTTGCCCCTTGCATCAGGCTATTGAAAATCCCGTTCAACAGCTCATAAGACCAGGCATTGCCAATATCACCGACCACAATATGATTGGCCCCGGTGTCCGATTGGGGCAAAGCGGCAAAGTCTTTTTTCACGTCGTCGGCCAACAGCAATCGGCACACGGGTGCGTCTTGGCGTTGCAGGTATAGCAACGTGGCTTGGGGGGCGCTGATGATTTCAGTGCGGTCAATGGCAAACCCTAAGGCCGCCATTTTTTGTTGCAATGACGTTAATGACAGGGTGCTGGTGTTGGTGATAAAGCGGCAAGGCATACCGCTGGCGCGGATTTTTTGCACCGCCCCGACCGCGCCTTTGATCGCGGTGGGGCCGACATAAAGCACGCCATCCAAGTCGAACAGCAGGCCTTTGATAGTGGTGAGGTCGTTCATGGCAGGCTTACCTTAGGAAACAAGTTGGCAAATAAACGGATGGCACCCTGCAAGATTGGCACCATTATGATGCGGTTTTATGTCTTGCCGCAGCCGGAAAAGGCCTACGCTGAATGATACCAGAATTTAAAAAAACCCCAAAATAACCCTTATATCGGCCATGCCGTGCAATAACCACCTTTGGGGCTTTACCTTGTATTTAATGGTGTTTTCCTGACGCTTAAGTAGCCGTTGCTTTTTTGCCAAAGCTTTATTTCTACAGTGGTATATTCGGATATTGGGATTTATTAGCTTCCCCGTCATTATTTATGACAATGGACTGCCAGGCAAGTAACGGCAAAACAATAAAGGATTTTTTTGAACTGCATCGCATTTTTCGATTAAATCAAGCTTGATAGGTACAGCCAGTAAAATTATGACGTAATAATATTTTAACCAAAATCAATATCTTATGTTTTTATTTTGGCTTTTTGTGAACTATTGACATTTTTTTTGGTATTAATTAATTTTATTTCCTAAAGTTTATTGCTATCGTTGACAAGTGGCCTAACCCTCCTGGGTCGGCTTATAAAAATCGTTTTGTCCTGACAGACATCTATCCAACCGTTTGCTTTATAACAAAACCCTTGATATGAACATAACTCTTATTGCGACCGTTTCAGCCCTGCTCTCTGCGGCGGCGTGCGTGCCGGCACACGCACAGCCTATGGATGCCTACACCTCACAAATGCTGGGCGGGACGGCAAGCAGCCAAGCCTTAATGGCCTTTGGCAACGAAGTGCTGGAGAGCACCGAGACAGGCAAGGCCTATCTTAAAACCTTTTATCAGCTTCTCCCTTTTGCCGTGCTGGCAACCATGCAGGACGGCAATTTGTTGAGGTTGACACAACAAGAAAGCCAAACCATTGCCGGATTGCTTGCCGAAGGCCGGAAAAAAGGCGAGTTTAGCCCGGAAACGGGACAACGTATCGAGCAATTGCTGGAGGCTTATTACAACAGCCCGGCTGCCAATGAAAAGCTGCGTGAAGGCCTTGCCCAGCTCCGTGCGACCATGCCGGTGCAATCTTTTTTGCGGCAACTCAACAGCCGTTTGACCGCTGAAAAATCATCCCCATCACCTATGTCCGCACCGTTCGCCAACAAGGCCGCCCATGCGTTTGTCCTTTGCCACCAGCAAAATTGACGTTTGCGCCTTAAACTTGCAAACAGGGCTTTGGCAAGCATTGCCAGCCCCGCCATAGCCATCCCCCTCTGGCGGGGCTATTTTATGCCGGAATGGGCGGTTATCCGCCTATTCCGGCACCATAAGCCGCACCGTGCTGAACTTTTAGATAGCTATAACAGGGCGTTGTCACTATAATGGCAAGGCTAGTAGAAGATTATCGGTGATATACCCCTATTTTCTAATTACGCTTTGCATATCCATCAGCACTTTTCCAGAAACTCCCTCGCTTTTTGCCTTAATATCGCAAATGCAATCCTAGCTATTCAACGGGGTTGCCATCTAAATATTGGGGTATTGATAGATACGGTTAAGCGGTTTCGCCTTTATCTGTTGTTCGGCCCTAAGCCATCGGCAGGCCAGCGGAATCTGCCCAAGACTTGCAAGCAACCCAGGCAAACACCGCCTCCAGCGGTTATTTTTCCATAACCTATCCCGTCTTGCGGGATTGTGGCAAAAACCGGCGCTGTCCGGCCCATCAACCCACCTCTGAATTTAGGACATGTCTTTTGAAACGTATTTTTGTAGGAAACTTACCTAGCGACGCCACAGAAACAAGCGTGCAAGCTTTATTTTCTCAATATGGCAAAGTCCGCTCTATTGAACTGGTTTCGGATATTTTTAGCGGCAAATGCCGGGGCTTTGGTTTTATCGGCATGGAAGGCCATGAAGCCCGTGCGGCCATTTTGGCATTGGACGGCAATTTGTATTGCGGGAAGCCGTTAAAAGTGAAATTTGAAGAGCCTGCCGCCAAAAAAGGCCGTAGGCACTAAGCTTTTGTGTAGTGGCTGATCGCCGCCAGACACGCAACGGCTGTTTGTTTGCATAGTTTTTAGTTGCAAGGTTGCGTGTCTGGGCGGTCAATGCTTATTTAAAAGGCCGGCCTTTGGCATCTTTATTGATGTGGCCGCCAAAAATCAAAAAACCCTCTATAAAGCCCCAAGCCATTGCCAGCGGCAACAGGCCAATCAGCCCCAGCACCACAGAGATAGCCATTTGGGCAAAGGCCACGCGGTATTCCCCCAGATAAATCCGGTGCGCCCCTAACCAGCCCAGCAACACCGCCAGCACCGCCGCCAGATATTTATATTTGACCGCTTCAGGCTTGTCCAGATAAGCCCCGACCAAATCAATCTGTGTCGCCTTGCCTTCGTTTTCGGTAAACCTCACATCATCGCCCGCTTCGGGGGCGGCCCCGGACAGCCAATCCGCCGACTGGAAGGCAAACAGTTTGCCTTCGCTGCTTATCGTACCCGTCTGGGTAGCCTCATCATAACTCTCAATAGTGCCAATCATTTTCCTCTCTACCTTTATTATCGTTTTTATTAAAGTTTATCAGTGTTAATCGGCGGGCAAACGCACCGCCAACACGTCACATTGGGCATGGTGCAAAATGCTGTTGGCCGTGGAACCCAGCAATAAGGCCAAGCCATGCCGCCCGTGCGAGCCGACCACAATCAAATCGGCGTTTTGTTCTTGCGCGACCCGGACGATTTCCAATTTGGCGCTGCCGGTTTCCAGCCACACATCCGCTTGTGCAACCGCCAAGGTGGCGGCCAGTTTGGTCAGCTTGGCTTGGGTGACCGCCATCAGTTCGGTGTTCAAATCCAGCGGATAAGGCATGTCGCCATAGCCGGCATCCAACATCGGCAAATTGTCCACAACATGGATCAGGCTTAGTTTTGCCTGATAGACCGCCGCCAGATCACAGGCCCTGCCAATGACCACGTCATCATGTTCAAAAAAATCAACCGCTAATAATATATGCCGGTACGCGCTCATGATCGCCTCTGTCTAATTAACGCTAGGAGCCTCTGGAAACAACAAGGCCATGATTTCATAGGATGCCAATAAGTATAGCAACGCCACCCCCAAACCAAAACTGAGGTGCTGGTCTAAGGCATGGCGCATGATATGCCCGATAACCGCCCAGTGCCAGATAATTAAGCCTAACATCAGCAAAAAAACGCCTATCCCGCCTTGGTGCAGCACCAATGTCGCCATTACCGGCAAGGCCAAAAAACTGATGAGCGCGTCCGTGCCCAATAAGGCCGAGGCGGTTTGCCAAAACCGCGCCAGTTTGCCAAAGCCAAACAAACAGATGGCCCCGAAAGCCATTTCCAAAACGATGCCGGTAACGGTTTGCAACAATGACCGTATCAGGCCATTGCCCATATCCAGCATCAAAAAGCTGGTCAGTGCATTCATGGACAGCGTCCACTTCAGAACACTGCCCTTATAAGGCAAATCTTGCGGGCCTTTTTTGAACAGGCAAATGTCAAATAGCCGTTTTATCAGGTCAAACATCAATTTCCCTCAAGTATTGGCTTGCCGCCTAAAAAGGCTTGACCACCGCCAAGATCACAATGCCCAGCAAAAACAGCACCGGCACTTCGTTCATCCAACGATAATAGCTATGCGGATGGGTGTTGCGGTCATGCTTGAACTCCTGTAGCCAAACCCCGCACATAATATGATAGCCTGACAGTAACAGCAATAGCGCCAATTTGGCGTGTAACCAACCGCTGCCCGAATACAGCGCCCACGCATAACTGTGCAACATCGCCAGCCCAAAAATCCAAGTGGCGATCATGCCAGGGGTCATAATGCCAAAATAGAGCTTGCGCTCCATCACCTTAAAGCGTTCGTTGCTGATAGCGTCAGAGCTCATGGCATGGTAAACGAACAAGCGCGGCAAATAAAACAGGCCGGCAAACCACGTCACCATAAAAATCAAATGCAAGGCTTTTAACCACAGCATAGCTATCCTTCCAACAATGTGTCAATGGCCTTATGCAGGGCCTGGTTATCGGACAAACCCGTGTACTGTAAAACGATACGTCCATCGGGGGCAATCAAAAACGTGGTCGGGGTCAAGGCGACTTGCCCAAAAGCGCGGGCATAATCGGCGTGCAAATCCAGCACCACTTGATAGGGTAGCTGTTGGGCCGCGCTCATGGCGACAACATGGCTGGGCGGGTCGTAGTACATGGCAATGGCGATCAGCTCCAGACCGCGTGGATGGTAGTCCTCATACAACGCCCGCAAATGCGGGATTTCCTTAATGCAGCCCGAGCAGTCGGTCGCCCAAAAGGTGACGATAACTGGCTTGCCGCGCAAGGCCTTAAGGTCTAGCGGCAAGCCGGTGATGGTGGTCAGCTTAAGGTCAGGGGCCACCGCCAGCGGGCGTGGTGCCAGCATCACCAGCAAAGCGATCAGCCCTATCGCCAAACCTGCGCCCAGCCATTTTCGTGCAGTCGCCATCATGAGGATCCGCCTTGTTGTTGTTTTATAAAACGGTGGGGTTTAGACCCACGGCCATTAAGTTAAGATATTTGTATTAATAATCAGACTGTTAATAAGTACGCACTCGTTCCCACACGCTGTGTGGGAATGCGGTAGGGACGCGCCGCGTCCCGTTTCGCACCGCAGCGCGGGTGGCACTGCATTCCCACGTGGCACGTCACTGCCATTAAGTTAAGAATCTTTATATTTAATATCAACAAGATAGGATTAATCGTTCGCCCTGAGCTGGTCGAAGGGTGGGCGGTTAATCCGGTCATGGTTCGACCAGCTCACCACGAACGGATTAACTTACTACGACCCTAACTCAATAGCGTTTTCTATGTTATTGAATAAAAATAGCATTCCTTAACTTAATGGCAGTGGGGGTTCAGGCCGCCACCCCTCACTTTACCAATACGTCCGCAAAGCCTTCGAAATAACGCAACGCCCGTTGGCGTTGCTGGCTGAGCGGTGTCAAGATACCTTGTGCCAAGTAGCTTTCAAGGTCTAAAAGCCGCTGGTATTCCTCGTCCAGCTTGCCGTTTTTATACAACGCATACCAACGCTTGACGTGCCAGGCATGGCAGGGCTTGCTGCCAAAGCATTGCTCCAGATTTTCCAGGCCTTCGCCGTTATTGATGATTTTCCGGCAAAATTGCTCAAAACCACGCACCGGAAAATGCAGCACTTCTATATCGCAAGACGGCTGTTTGCTGTAGTTTTGCCAATACCTCGGCTGGATGTCATGGTTGCCTTGCACCACTTCCAAATCCCCTTGGCGGGTCGTGTAAATCACCTTGTTGGGGTAGCGGTATAACAGGAACGAACGCCAATTGACCTCATCCATCACTTTCGGGAGCGATTTGACGATAGGGTTGCTGACTTCGTAAATA
>JAQTNZ010000060.1 GCA_028713595.1 Methylovulum sp.
ACCACGCTAGGCCGTGGCGGTTCGGACACTACGGCGGTGGCTTTGGCGGCGGCGTTAAAGGCTGATGAATGCCTAATTTTTACCGATGTCGATGGCGTTTATACCACCGACCCCAGGGTCGAACCCAAAGCCCGCCGCTTGGACCGCATTACCTTTGAAGAAATGCTGGAAATGGCGAGCTTGGGGTCAAAAGTTTTACAGATCCGTTCTGTCGAATTTGCAGGCAAATATAATGTTGCCCTGCGTGTTTTATCATCATTTACAGAAGGTAATGGCACACTCATTACCTATGAGGAATCACCAATGGAAAGTGCTTTAATTTCGGGTATCGCCTTTAATCGGGACGAGGCAAAGCTAACGATTACCGGCGTGCCGGATTTGCCGGGCGTAGCCTTTAAAATCTTAGGGCCGATAGCCGATGCCAATATTGAAGTGGATATGATTATCCAAAATATCGCCGACGATGCGACCACGGATTTTACTTTTACCGTGCACCGTAACGATTATCTGCGTGCCAAGGCAATTTTGGAGAAAACCTGTAGCGATTTGGGCGCGAGAAAAGTCACTGGCGATGATGGCATTGTCAAAGTCTCCATCGTAGGTGTCGGGATGCGCTCCCATGCCGGTATCGCCAGCACCATGTTCCAAACCCTCGCCTCCGAAGGCATCAATATCCGCATGATTTCCACCTCGGAAATTAAGATTTCGGTGGTGGTTGATGAAAAGTATATGGAATTGGCGGTTAGGGCGTTACATGCGGCGTTTAAGCTGGATCAGACTGTGACCGCTTAAATTTTGCCAGTTTAGTCGCCCGTCATCATCACGATGACGGGCGATTGGCCTTGTCCCTTTAAAGCCGCATTATTCCCTTCACAACCCCTTCACCACCGTTTTCGCCTCATCCAACCCCGCAAACTTTTGTTTGCTGTCTATGGCTTTTGTCAACAGCTCCTTCGCGTGTGGCTTATCGCCTTGCCTAAAGTAGGCCATACCTAGATGGTAGCTGATAATCGGGTTGTTGGCGTTAAGCTGGTGGCTTTTTGCCAAAATGCGTTGGGCTTTGGGGTAGTCGTTTTGTTGGTAGGCCAGCCATCCGGCGGTGTCGAGCATTTGCGGGTCGTTGCTGCCTTCCAGCGGCTCGGCAATTTTGGCGGCTTTGGCAATAGCGGTCGGCTCGGTGGCATACTGGGAAATGTAGCTTGCCAACCGTTGCCGTATCGCCAAGGAATGCGGATATTGTTGGTGCAGTTCATCGTATAAGGCGATGACTTGCTGGGGCTTGCCGGCCTGATGGTAGACGGTGGCCAAGTCCGTGACCACGTCCAGGGCGTTATGGGTGTTGCGTTTGCCCTCGTTAAGGATGTCGAGCATCTTATCGGGCTGTTTATGGCTAAGATACAGCATCGCCAAATGCCGATACGCATCCGGCCATTCCGGTTTGATGGCGATGGCTTTTTGATAGGCGGCTATCGCTTCGCCCGGTTTATTAGTAGCCGCGTAGACATCACCCAATAAGGAATAGGCATAAAAATGCTTGGGTTCTTGTACGGTCACATCACGCAGTTTTTGCACGGCCTTATCGGCTTGCTTCAGGGTCAAATAAGTTTTGACCAATTGGCTTAAGGGTTCGACGGCTTCCGGTTGCTTGCTTAGGGCTTGGGCAAAACTGGCGACGCTTTTGTCCAATTGCCCGGCGGCTTGGTAGACCAGCCCGGTCATGTAATAACCCGCCGCTTCGTCTTTGTAGGCTTCTTCGAATTGCTTGGCCATTTGCAAGGCTTGGTTCCATTGCTTTTGCGCCATATAAATCCTAAATAAGGCTTCCAAGCCATTTTTGCTGTTAGGATTGCGCTTAAACAAGGCGTTAAGCTGTTCGGTGGCCTGATCTTTTTCCCCTGCTTGCAGCAACAGGTTGACAAAATCCAAACGGGCGGTCTCATCGTCTGGGGATAGTGCCAACACCTTGGTAAGGTTTTCGCGGGCCAACAGCGGTTCGCCGTTCGCCAGATGTGCGGCGCTCAACAGCTTTAAGGCTTGGATAGTGTTAGGTTGCCCAACCAAAATGGCACGGAAACCGGCAATGGCATCGTTAAGGCGGTTTTCGGCCAAGGCAATGTCACTGTCCAAAATCTGTGCATCCAAGTCATGGGCATTGGCGGCCAACAAGGTTTTCACCAAGGCTTTGGCCTCGTCAATCCGTTGCGTGGCTTTATATAAACGTCCTAGCTTGTTACGCGCCTTGGTCGCTTGCTGGCCTTGCTGATCCAGGGCAATAATTTCGTTTAGAGTTTCCTCGGCCTTATCGGGCTGTTTTTGCGCCCATTGCAAGTCCGCCAATTTAAAGCGCAACTCATAATTGTCCGCTTCGGAATCCAGCATCGGCAACAGTTCCGCCATCGCCACTTCGGGCGAGCGGTGCGCCGCCAGAAACTCCACCAGCAATAGCTTTGCCGCTTCATTGTCGGGCAAATCGACCGCAGCGGCCCGCAACACGGCTTCGGCCTTGTCTCCTTGTTTATGGCTGAGGAAAAAGGCGACCAGACGCTGGCGGTGTTCAAGTTGCTTAGGTTCGATTTTGATTAAGGCGTTCAGGGTGGCTTCGGCCTTATCAAGTTGTCCCAATTGGTTGTACAGGTTCGCCAACATCAGATGGGCGGCGATATGGTTGGGTTGTTTGCTGATAAGTTGTTGCAACAGCTCTTGCGCGGTTTCGGGCTTGCCGGTTTTCGCGTGTAGCGAGGCCAATAACAAGGTGGCGGCGGCATCATCGGGTTTTTTCGCCAGAACCGCTTGGGCTTGGACAAACGCGGCATCGCTGTTGTTTTGCGCCGCCAAAACACTGCCCATCAACACCATTGCATCGGTATTGTCGGGGGCAATGGCTAAGGCTTCTTTCGCCATTTTTTCGGCCAGCCCGCTATTGCCGGCCAACAGGTAAATATTGCCCAGCTTTAAACGCGCGGCCAGATGTTTGGCATCTTGCTGGACAACCGTTTGGTACTGGCCGATGGCACCTTGGATATCGCCTAGTTGGCCCAGGGCTTCGGCGACGGCAAACCGTCCGCCGCTATCTTTGGGATCATCGCCGATGGCTTTTTCAAACGCGGTTTGGGCGGCCTTATAATCACCCGCCTTAAAGGCTTGGCGGCCTTGCTCAATGGCGTTTGAGCGTTGTGTACCAGCATTGTCACAGGCTGATAAGCCTGTGAGCAGCGAGGCGATAAGCAAATATTTTACAGAAGGGGGTATGGTCATCATAGCTAAATCCTATCACCTGCGCTTGGCGGGCGACATTATGGAAACGGGGGGAATGGACGGATGGCCTTAATTGTACAGGATAAGCCCTGTAAGGAAACAGATGCCGTTCCTTACAGGGCTTACAACAAAGCGTGGCGGTTATTTTTTGACCGGATTGGTCGGTGCGGAGGGTGCGGGGCTGGTGGTTTTAACCGCTCCGGCGGCGACAGGCTTGGCGGCAGCTCCCGTTGGGGCGTTGGTCGGAGCCGGAACAGGCGGCTTTGCCGTTGTTTGCGTCTCTGTCTGTGCCGCCGATGGAGTTACGGTTGCCGGAGCCGTTTTACCTTGATATTTTTGCTTGCGCAGCTTGTCTTCGTAACTTTGCATAGCGGTTTCAAATTCAACATCCTTAATCTGCGAAAACGGCTCCGAACCGATCAAGGTATCCATAATGCCGCGTTTTTGGCAGCTTTGGAAACCTTCCATCACCTCCTTTGCGCCTTCAAACATCTTGATGTTTTTTGCCTCACACGATTTCAATTCAGAGGCGGTGGCTTGTTGAGAATTTTGCAAGACGGCGTAAGCGGTTGACAAGTCATTTTTAGCTTTATTCAGGGCATTGTACTTTTCAATCACTTCGCGCAACTTTGCCGTGGTGTTATCAAGGCGTACATGCACTTCATCGGCGGTGGCTTTTTGTGCAGCCAAATCTTCGCCCAATTTCTTTTGCGCCGCAGTGGCTGCCGCCGCTGCATCCTGATCTTGTTTTAGCTGGCCTTTTAAGGTTTCCAACTCGGCGGCAACTTTGGCATTCTCGGTTTTCAGAAGATCACGTTCGCTGGTGATGTCTTTCACCATCGCCTGCAATTTACCGACGATCTTGGCACTGCCGCCGCCCGCTTCACGCGGTGCGGCTTCAGCCGTACCCACGGCCATACCAGCCAGCAATAGCGCCCACGCTAATGATTTCATAATAGTGTTATCCGCAGTCATTAGAAGCTCGTGTTCAAGTCCAATTGCAAAACATCATTACTGTATTTAGGCCCGGTGATAACATCGGTGCTTAACCAGCGGCCTGTTGCCCAAACGTTTTTCATTAGGCCGTAGTTTGCCCCGACCACCCAACCTTTAGCGTTAGTACCACCCAAATGGAAGTCAGAATCGGTAAAGGCGCTCAAGACAGCATCGCTTTGGACATATTTGTATAAGCTAAACACATTCCATTGATGCGCCCTGGAAACCTTAGGCCAGCCAAAATCGAACCTGACTTGCCACGCATTGGTGTTATCCCCGACTGTGGTGTTGGCCAGCTTTTGCACACTCGATTTGTCAAAGCCTACGTTCTTCGCATAATCAGCCCCTACAATCAGATGGTGCGGCGCAAACATGGCAAAGTCATAAGAGGCATTGGCATTGACGATCCGGTAATCGGAGGCTAAACCGTAGCTCTGAGGAATGTTGTTGCCGTCATAACAGATGATGGCGACGGTGTTGCCAAACTGCATGAACTGCGGCACCGAAAAGCTGTTATTGGCGTTATTGGTGCTGCATGTGGCTGGCGTATTGGTATTGGGTTTGGCCTTGATGTTTTCATAATCATAAAACGCCACCGCCATCTTAAGCTGGTCGTGGTTGGCAAAGCCCCAATCAACCCCCGCTTGTGAACCATACAGCCATTTATTGCCCGAACTTAACGCCGATTCTTGCAACGGGAAAGCGCCGAGGGTGGCAAATAGCGCATGGTTGTTATTGCCTAAGGCCTTACGCGCCGTAGCGGCAAAACCTTCAAAATTCAAGTCCGTATCCCAGACCAATTCGCTGCCGCCGGTAAATTCGCCGCCACCGACAAACCAAGGGTTAGCGATACGGCCACCCGTTAAGGTCAGCCATTTGAAGCCATCCTTGTTGACCGCATCATATTTAAGGAACGCCCTATCAATAAGAAACTGGTATTGGCCGCTGTAATTGCCCAATGTTTGGTTGGTCGATGTGGGATCATACCAGAGATTATTGCCGCCACCGGAAACCGTAGCGGTAGCCATACGCACACTCGCTTTTAGGCCTTCGGTGACATCGGCATCAATCACTAAACGTAAACGCTCACGAAAGCGCTGCCGATCTTGATTGGTGTTCAGATAACCATTCAACCCAGCCGCCGTTAAGCCACCTAACTGGTTGATGTTTTGGAAGTTGGCATAATAAGAGCCAAACGTGGCGTTACCTTGGCCCATCATTTCGGTTTGCGAACGCAAGCGCAAATCCCCCGACAACTTAAAGCGGCTAATCCATTCCGGCAAGGCATCAGGTACGCCCCATTTCTGGGTTTTGGCTTCCTGCATGACATCTTTGACGACATCGGCGCGCAATTCCGAACGCACTTGTTGGCGCAATTCGTCTTTAATAAAGTCAGGCACATAAGGCACCCGCACTTCACCCGCTTCTGGCGCCGGGTCGTTTTTGCCGGCTTTGTTAGCGGTTTGTTCGGCAACTTGCGCCTGTGCGTCCGCCTCGGCCCGTCTGATCATGTCTTGGGCAGCTTGCTCGCTCAAGACATGCTGCTTAACCAATTCTTTAATCAAATTGGTGGTGGTGTTGCGTAGCTTGAGCAGTTCTTCCTTTTCGCCTGCCTGGGCCAGACCCACCATGCCGCAAAGCGCCAGGGTCATCAGCTGCTTTTTATTATCCATTGTATTACCTGTACATTAATTTAGATTTTTGATGTAATTCTTAGCTTGATCGGCTGTTCCATCCCAGGTGGGAGCGGCTCATTGATTTTTTTGTATTGGCTCAATAAGCGATTGATCAGCTCATCTATTTCACTGTCATTACTGCCTTTCGCCAACTCGAAGCGTTTGATTGAGCCATCCGCTTCAACCCAAAATTTGACGGTTGCGGTGTAGCCTTTACGGCGCAGCTCTTCGTGTTCAGAAAGGATATCCAAAATATCATTTTTAATAATACCGCCATACCAAGCGAACGGATCACCACCGCCACCGCCGCCCAACAGGCCTTTGCCGCCTTTACGCGCCGCCAGCCCAAAACCATCCGAACCCGCCGAGCCTTCGGCATCCAAACCTAAATCGCCTGGAGGCGGCGCATCGGCCACATCCGGCATTTCTTCGGGTTCAGGTTCCGGGGCCTCTTCAATCTTCTCCTCCATCTGCGGCTCAGGTGGTTTTTCCACTTTTGGGGGCGGTGGCGGCGGGGGTGGTGGCTTGGTTAAGGTAATCTTTTGGATAGTGCGTTCTTTTTTCTCAGGCTTATCTTCCATCTTACCAATCGCACGGATAATAAAGACCGTAGCCACCAGCAAAATCACGCCACCGATGATGGTGGGCAGATAAACCCGAAAATGTTTCTTCTTGGTAGTCATTAGGCGTTTTTTTATTTAACCAGATTTTGCGTAACCAACCCGATCTGGGTAATGTCCAGTTTGCCCAGCAATGCCAACACATCCACGATTTTGACGTATTGCACACTGGCATCGCCCTTAATCACCACGGGCAAAGCCGGATTGACGGCCTTAAACTGCTGTAACATGGATTCCAGTTGTTGCATATCGACCGGATAGGTGTCCAGAAAAAGGGTGCCGTCAGCAGTGACCGTAATCGCCTTGGTCTGTGGCTTGGCAAGGCTGGGCGCATCACTGGCCTTGGGCAAATCCACGGTGATGCCCTGTACTGACGCGGTACACATCAGGATGAACACCACCAATAACACGTAGGCCAAATCCAACATCGGGGTGACGTTGATTTCGTCATAGGCTTCATTTTCTTCTTGTACTTTCATAGCGCTTGCCTAATAGTGCTTAAGTGTGCTGTTCGGACATTTTGGCGATAAACTCATCAACAAAAACGTGCATATCGGCAGAAATGGACTTGATACGGCCACCCAGATAGTTATAACCAAACAGACAAGGGATAGCCACCATCAGACCCGCCACTGTCGCGGTCAAAGCCGCCGCGATCCCAGGTGCGATGGAATTGACGTTAACCTCGCCACTGACGGCAATTGCCGCAAACGTAATCATAACCCCGACCACCGTACCCAACAGCCCCAAGAAGGGGCCACCACTGATGGCGATGGTCAACAACACCATTTGGGCGTTGAGCTTTTGCAATTCCCTCACCAGCACCGCATCCATTGAAGCCTTGACGGCGTTCATGGCTTGTGCGCTTAAGACAATGTCAGTACCTTTGTTTTTGTTGAGACGGCGGTTCATTTCCTCGACACCGACATGGTAAATGCGGTAGATGGAGGAGCCGGTAAACGCGCCGTGGCTCGCCGTTAATGACAACAACAGCGGGGACTCTTCAAAATCCGCGTCATTTTCATCGTCTTCACGGTTTAAGGTGCTCAGGTCTTTGACACTTAACGAGCCAAACGCCTCTTCAAATTTCTTGTTTTCGCTGGCGGTGCGGCTAAGCACAATGGCCTTGGAGATCATGACTATCCAGCTGATGACAAACATCACCGCCAAAATGCCGATAATCACCCAGCCGTCTATGGTCACGCTGTTCAGCGTACCCATAATGTAAGACTCGCCTTCTTCACTGTCGGGCGTGGCATCTTCGCCGTAGGTCAAGACCGCAGAATTTGCCCCTTGCATTTGACTGTCAAACTTGATGGCATTGGCATCGCGGGCAACCTTATAGACTACGAATTGGTCCAGTAAACCGGAAAAACCTTTTGCCCCGCTGGTGTCGGCACCGATGGTCAAATCACCGGTCAGCTCCGCCAAAACCACCGGAAACGTGCCGGCGGCCACGCCATTGACATATAGGCTAATATCGCTTGCGGTCGCAACCACGGCCAGATGCTGCCAGGCAGTGGCGGTTAAAGAGGCGTTTGCGGGGAATTCTTTTTTGGCACCAGTAGCGTCGGTAATTTGCAACACAGGGGCTAACTCCTTTACCGCCAAAGTAACGCCATAGCGTTGAAATATAACGGAATTTTGTGCTTGCTCAACCTTCACCCATGTTTCCGCCGTCCAGCCAGTGGCGGGTGCCATTGCCAATGAAGGCGCGGAAGCCACGCGGATAATTTGGCCGCCTTGGAAGGCGGCGGCGGCGCCTATCAGGCCACCCTCGCTAGTCGTGGCGGTGGCCTCGGAGGCGACATGAGCGTAAGCGGTCAAATCCTTAATGCCCGCTGGGTCAAATTCATAAACCAACACTTCGCTAGGTTCAAAAGCACCTGGGGCATCCTGACCGTCAACGGCTTCGGCATTGCCATAATACAGCCAGAAACTAGGCTCCGGGTTAGTGGCAATATCCTTAGGCAATTTCACCCAGATAAAAGCCATTTCGTTAACAGGGTCCAGTTTTTCGATATAAAACTTTAACGGTGTCGCCTCATCGCCAGCCAATACCCTGATGTCCTTGCCTTTTTCGGCCAAGTCCAAAAAATAAGTGAAGTTGCCGGTGTGCAAACGCACCAATGCAAAGCCATCGGCGGGTATAGTGACACCCTCCTGCTGCATTTTTTTGACATCAAGGCTTATTTTTTTCTTATAGCCCCATTCATCGTTCCACCATGCGGATGCGAATGACGGAAAGAGTGTTAAAAGAATCAGTAAAAGACCAAACCGTTTCATTGCTTATTCTCAAATTCATAATTAATGGGTTGATTATCACAAATTTTCGTTACAGTATTATGACTAAACGGCCAATTAGCCCGTTAGGCGAAAAAACCGCCCACTGCCCTGACAAAATTAGCTTTCAAACTGAGCCGCCCAGTGCCAAGAGAGGATATTTTACATGGCAAATATCTTAATTTGCCATATCAAAATAAAATAGGGTACATTTTTTGCTTAAAATATCTGACACCAGAAAAGATCGGGCTGTTTTTATCCACCTAACAGGGCTGAACTGACATTACTGGCGAAAAATGGCTAATTTCAAGATACTTAGGGCTTACCCTCACCTACGCCGTATTTTATCCATACAACATATTGATTATTAAGGTAAATATCTAAATTTAATAGCAGTGGCGCTCCGGCGTACCCACAGGGCAGTGTGGGAATGCCTGTCGCAACGCTCCAGCGTTGCGGCAAGCCCGATGCTTGCTTTTGCGCCAAGTTAGTGCGGATAGTAGCTTGTCTGCACCATCTCACTCTGATTTAGGATGAGATGCAGCTTAATAACGGCATAAGATAGCTGTTAGATCCTTAAGCCACCTCCCCTAGCGGCATGTTGCACATAACAAAAG
>JAQTNZ010000061.1 GCA_028713595.1 Methylovulum sp.
GGCACCAAAATCTGTAGAGGATGTTTTTGTAAGTGCCGGCTGTAATTGGTTAGTGAGTTTTGAAAATCTCTCTAAACTGACACCACAAATCCAAGATGCGCTTTGTACATTGGCCACGGGGGGCGGTTTTGCTACCCGGACGCTTTACACCAATGCGGACGAAACCATCATTGAAGTGAAACGCCCTGTCATTATTAACTCCATACCCAATGTCATTACTGCCCAAGACTTAAGCGACCGAGCCATCAGCATAGAATTGCCATCAATTATCTATAGGGAAGAAACTGAAATAAATTTCCAATGGAATGCGGCCAAGTCATCCATTTTGGGGGGCTTGCTGGATTTATTTGTTTCAACAATGGCACAACTTCCCTACGTTAAGCTAATTAATCCGCCCCGCATGGCTGATTTCACCAAACTGGGTGAAGCAATGGCGCAAATACAAGGTTATTCACCAGGAACGTTTGAGGCGATATACAAAGCTAATCGGGCAGAGAGTATTGGCCGCACCCTGGAATCGTCACCAGTAGCCGTTGCCATCTGCGAGATGGCCGAAAAATGCGCCGCAAATTCATCAACCATTTTCTATGGCACCGTAAAATCATTGCTTGAAGAATTAGCCTTGCATAGACATGATACGGAAAATTGGCCGAAATCGCCAAAAGGCTTAAGTGATGTGTTAAAACGCCAATCACCTGCATTGGCAGCACTTGGCATTGAAATTATCTCCGGCAATCGGATCGAGCGGGTTGGTGGCAGCCGAGGGTTAACAGTAACTATCAAGAAACATGGCGGCAACTTTGGCAACATGAATTGATTAGTTTTACCCCACAAAAATATACAAGCACCGCTTGACCTTGCATAGTGGTCAGCTTCAAAAAACTTGAAATTCAGAAAGAATCAGGAATAAAGAGGTGAAGAAACTTGATGCTTGTTAAAGCTTCGCCAAGTTAGATGGTGAAAATAAAAATGATATGGAACTATTGGGGAATAACAGCGATGTATAACATTATGGATATTTTTTGCCTAACTGCGGCCAGCACTAAAAATTGTTATACCGTATGTTATACCGAAACCTAAAAAACAGACCGGGTACAAAAAATGTTATTTTATAACCATTTGATTTTATTGGTCGGGACGACAGGATTTGAACCTGCGACCACTTGTCCCCCAGACAAGTGCGCTACCAAGCTGCGCTACGCCCCGATATTGTTTCCCACTTAGCTTTATACGTAAGCGAAAAGACGGTTATTATACTATTTAAGTTGGCTGAGGACTATAAAAAAATGCATTAATGGGCTGTTGCTTCGTTTTTGTATCTTTGCAGGGCCTACGCCGCTTGGTTATGGCTGCTCCTCACCCATGATTTCAGCGTATCGTTGACGGGCAGTTTTTTGAGTTTTCATTTTTTGTTTAGAAAGGTTATTGTCCATAAGCTCGGCTGGTGGAATTCTTCTCCAGAGCATGTGCATTTCTGGAATAAATCTACAGGCATATTTACCAAATATTCTTATGATAGAATCAGGTGGCGCATACTTTTTTCCAACAAATGGAAGTAATTCATCAGCCCTAACAGAGTAGATGTTTTCATCGCATGAGTATTTGTATTGAAAAATATTATCAATATAGTTTATATCCTTATTTTTTTCCCTGACATAAAACAAAACAAGATATTTTTTGTTATCAGGCTTGATGCTTTCATTATAGATGGTAAATATACTATTACCTCCTTCCAGCGTATAACTCCCGGTTGTCTTTGGCTCGGTTGTATAATACACGCGCCCATCGGAATCAGTATATTTATAAATATCAGCGGCGGAAGTGTTGCAAATTGTCGCTATGACCACCAATACGGAAAGCGAAATCAATGCTTTCATGCCATACCCAAGATAAATTTAAAAACCAAAGTTTAGGAATAAATGCGGGGAAAGGCAAGCTGTTTGTGTATGGGGCTTAAGCCCGCTGCCGCCAGTGCCGATAGCTTAAACGGCACTGGCGGCGGTGCGCTTAGTCTCTTAACAGCTCATTAATGCCGGTTTTGCTGCGAGTCCTTTCGTCCACTTGTTTGATGATGACGGCGCAGTACAGGCTGTAACTGCCGTCTGATGAGGGCAGGTTGCCGGAGACGACCACCGAACCGGCGGGGATGCGTCCGTAGCTGACTTCGCCGGTCAGGCGGTTGAAGATTTTGGTGCTTTGGCCGATGTATACGCCCATCGAAATAACGCAGCCGTCTTCAACGATCACGCCTTCGACGATTTCTGAGCGGGCGCCGATGAAGCAGTTGTCACCGATGATGGTGGGGTTGGCTTGCAGGGGTTCGAGTACGCCGCCGATGCCGACACCGCCGGACAGGTGGACGTTTTTGCCGATTTGCGCACAGGAGCCGACCGTAACCCAGGTATCGACCATCGTGCCGCTGTCAACGTAAGCGCCGATGTTGACGTAAGAAGGCATAAGGATGGCACCGGGGGCGATGTAAGAGCCGTGGCGGGCGACGGCGTTGGGGACGACGCGGACTCCGGCGGCGGCGAAGTCGGCTTCGCTGTAGTGGGCAAATTTGCAGTCAACTTTGTCGTAATAACGGGTGTTGCCGCCGTCCATCAGACGGTTTTCGTTGATGCGGAACGATAATAGCACGGCTTTTTTCAGCCATTGGTGCGTGACCCAGTCGCCGTCGATTTTTTCGGCGACCCGCAGTTTGCCGCTGTCGAGCAGTTGTAAGGTTTCGGTGACGGCGGCGCGCACTTCGGGGCTGACGTTGGCAGGGGTGATGTCGGCGCGTTGTTCAAAGGCGGTGTCGATAATGGCTTGTATGTCGGTCATAGTTGTTGTTTTTATAAGGTGTTGAGGAAATTTTTAATACGATAGGCGGCTTTTATACATTCGTCCAAGGGTGCGACCAGGGCAATCCTGACATGGTCGGCGCCGGGGTTGACACCGTTAAAGTCGCGGGATAAAAAGCTGCCGGGCAATACGGTCAGGTTTTCATGGGCGAACAGTTGCCGGGCAAATTCGGTGTCGCTGATAGGGGTTTTTAGCCACACATAGAAGCTGGCGGGCGGTTTGTTGACCGGACAGGCTTCGGAGAGGATGCTGATGAAAGCAGCGAACTTTTCGCGGTACAAGCGGCGGTTTTCAATGACGTGCCGCTCGTCTTGCCAGGCTTTGATGCTGGCGTGTTGGGTCGGTAGCGGCATGGCGCAGCCTTGGTAGGTGCGGTATTGGAAGTATTGCTGCAACAGCGCCGCGTCGCCTGCGACAAAGCCGGAGCGCAGCCCCGGGGCGTTGGAGCGTTTGGACAGGCTATGGAACACGACACAGCGTTTAAAGGCACTGTTGCCCAATTGCCATGCGGTTTGCAACAAGCCTGCGGGCGGTTGCTCTTCATCGTCATACAGCTCGCTGTAGCATTCGTCCGAGGCGATGACAAAGTCGTAACGCTCGGCCAAGTTAAGCAGTTTTTCATGGTCGGCGGCGGACATCACCGCGCCGCTGGGGTTGCCGGGCGAGCAGATATAGAGCAGTTGGCAATGTTGCCAGACGCTGTCGGGTACGCCGTCAAAATCGGGCAAGTAGCCGGTGGCTGCGGTGGTGTTGACAAAATAAGTGTCCGCCCCCGCCAATAAGGCTGCGCCTTCGTAGATTTGGTAAAAAGGGTTGGGCATGACCACCAAGGGCTTGACGGCGGCGCTGGCGTCAACCACGCACTGGGCGAAGGAAAACAGGGCTTCCCGCGTGCCGCTGACCGGCAAGATGTGGCGGTCAGGGTCCAGCGCCTCGCGGGGGATTTGGAAGCGTTGCGCCAGCCAATCGGCCACCGCCAGCCGCAATTCAACAATCCCTTTGGTGGTGGGGTAAATCCCTAAGCCTTGGCTGCGCGCCACTAAGGTGTCTTGGATGAAATGCGGCGTGGCATGGCTAGGCTCGCCTATCGACAAGGTAATGGCGGCCTTGTCATGCGGCGGCGTTATGCCTTGTTTAAGCTGCGCCAATTTTTCAAACGGGTAAGGGTGCAGGTGTTGTAAATTTGGGTTCATGGTTAGGGCATCGGACGAAGGGGTGGGTTATGCTATCGCTTTTATAGCCGATGGGTAAACCCGACTTACGATAATTTTCTCGTTCCCTTACGTTATATGGAAATACTTATACTAAGTGGCTTACTTACAATGCGGCTGTTTGCCCGCCGCACGGGCTTGCTCGAATAAGGCCAATGCTTGCGGCAGATGTTGCTCCAAGTCTTGGATGCGGGTGCTATCGGCAGGGTGTGTGGACATCAATTCGATGGGTGCTTGCCCTTGGTTGGCTTGGGACATCTTTTTCCAGAGGGCGATGCTTTGCCTAGGGTCAAAGCCCGATTTTGCCATCAACTCTTGGCCGATAATATCCGCCTCGCTTTCATGAGTGCGGCTGAACGGCAACAATAGGCCGTATTGGGCACCTAAGCCGAGCAAGACGAGCATTTGCGGGCTGCTTTGTCCGAAGGCGGTTTTTTGCAGCAACCCCATGCCACCTTGTACCGCCATTTGTTGCGAGGCGCGTTCGTTGCTGTGTTTGGCTAAGACATGGCCGACTTCGTGGCCGACGACCGCCGCGAGTTGGTCGGCGTTGCCATTGACGAGCTTAAGCAAGCCGGTATGGATGCCGATTTTGTTGCCGGGCAGGGCGAAAGCGTTAACCGATGCGTCCTCAAACACCACCACTTCCCAGTTGCCGCCGATTTGCCCGGTAATGGCATTGGCGACACAATGGGCCAGCTTGTTGGCCTGCGGGTTGCGGCTGATGGGTTTTTCGGTTTTTAAGGCCGCAAACGATTGCAAGCCCATTTGGTCGATTTGCGTTTCAGGCAGGGCGATAAGTTGGCTTCTGCCGGTAGGGCTGGTGGCACAGGCCGCCAATAAAACGGTTGCGGCTAAAGCAAGGAGGTTTTTTTTCAACATCAGTCAAAAAAGTGGCGGCTATAAAAACCGCCATTTTAACGTAACTTGTTAGGGAAAGTTTAAAAATATGCACCGCAAAAACCGAAAATGTGACCGTTTGGGTAGGGCAACGTCCCTAGGGTGCGGGCGGCAGCAAGGAGGTTGCCAAAAAGCGGCGGGGGGCAAATTGGCTGGCTTGGGGGGTTTGCTCGCAAACCGCCAGGGCGTTGTTGAAATAGTCATCGGCGACAATCGGCCCTAAGGCTTCACAGATGGCGGTGTAAATGAGCGGCATAAGGGCTTCGAGGTTTTGTTCGGAAAGCCTGGTCGTCCAAAGAAAATTGCCGATGTCATTTAGCCAGCCATCGACTTGCTTTTCAATGTCCGGGTTGGAGTATTTTTTGTTTCTGGACAGCTCCGTCAGCGCGTCGATAAAGTCGGCTGTATCGGGTAAGGAAAGCAACAGTTGCCCGACAAAATGGCTGAACAGCCACGCATGCGGCGGCGCATCATCGGGCAAACTGCCCAAGCTTGTTGCCGTAGGCAGGGCGGGCGGCTGCGGAACCTGCCCGGCAACGTCCGCCACAGGTTCTGGCATAGGCGGCGGTGCGGCAATGGCGGCGGCCTCGCGTTCTTTGACAATGTCCAGCGGGTCAATAGCCAAGGTGCTGGGCTGGCCCATCAGCTCATGAAATTGGCCGTACAGGTTTTTACGCGTGGCCGTGTCGATGTTAAATTCCGAACAAACGCGGGTGATGTAGGTGATTAAGCCACTGACGCTGTCGTTTTGGAAGCCCTCTTCCAAAATGTTAATGGCTGCAATCAATTGCCCTTCAGACAAATACGGCCCAAAACAAACCCACGCGACTTGCCGCCTGTGTTTTTTCATATCACTCATGCTTAACCTCTTTAATCGTGCGTTTTATCTGCCATTGGAACCGGCGTTTGGCGTTTTGGGGCGCGGCCAGGCCAATATCTAACATAGTGTCTGATTTAAAACCATCGCCCAATAGGCCCAAGCCTTGGGGGCTGATTGAAAAAGCGGGGCGTTTAGGGACGCTGCCATAGTCAAGTGTTTTTGCAGCCCCTATTAGTGGCAATCTATTTTTTATTAAAATGAATTCCTTGCATCAACATGACGGTTTTGTGACTATGCTGCCAAACGGAATTTATAGGGTAATTTTAGGCCCATCAGATAAAGAATGCCACTGACGGGCCGATAATAATTGTGTGGGGGACACGCCTACACGCCACTAAGGAATGGGTAGGAAATAATTCGGGCAAACATTAAAGGTGCAAGCCTTGGAGCGCGGGCATCTTGCCCGCAAGGGCGGGCAAGATGCCCGCGCTCCAAAAAAGAAAGCCGCCTCACGATAACGGTTATGCCGGAATTATTTTATGCACGTTCCTACGCCACTGCCATTAAGTTAACGAATGCCATTTTTATTCAATTTTTATTCAATAACATAGAAAACGCTATTGAGTTAAAGTCGTAGTAAGTTAATCCGTTCGTGGTGAGCTTGTCGAACCATGACCGGATTAACCGTCCACCCTTCGACCAGCTCCACCACAAGGGTGGTCTGGGGACAGGCGAACGGTGAATCCTATCTTGTTGATATTATAATCACAAATCATTAACTTAATGGCAGTGACGTTCCTACGCGGCACAGCGCCCCGCCCGCTGCTTGCCATTAAACCCTAGCCAAACCCTGCCGCGCCGTCTGGATAGCCAGCCTAACCGTTTCCGGTGCGGTTCCGCCGATATGCTTACGCGCCGCCACCGAACCTTCCAAGGTCAGATAGGCAAACACATCCTCGGTAATCAGCGGCGAAAAGCCCTGCAATTCACCCAATGCCAATTCGGACAAATCCCGTTGGGTTTCCAGCCCCAACCGCACCGCCAAACCGACCACTTCATGCGCGTCACGGAAAGCCATGCCTTTACGCACCAGATAATCCGCCAAGTCAGTGGCGGTGGCGAAACCGCGCTTGGCGGAATTATACATGTTCGCTTTTTTGGCGCTGATATGCGGGATCATGTCCGCGTAAGCGCGTAAGCAGTTGATAAGGGTGTCGGCGGTGTCAAACAACGGCTCTTTGTCTTCTTGGTTGTCCTTGTTGTAAGCCAAAGGCTGGCTTTTCATCAGCATCAACAAAGACACCAGATGGCCGGTCACACGCCCCGATTTGCCGCGCACCAGTTCCGGCACATCGGGGTTTTTTTTCTGCGGCATGATGGACGAGCCGGTACAGAAGGCATCGGGCATGTCGATAAAATCAAACTGGGCGCTCGACCAGAGAATCAATTCTTCAGAAAAGCGCGACAAGTGCATCATGATAAGACTGGCGACGGCGGCAAATTCGATGGCGAAGTCACGGTCACTGACCGAGTCCAGCGAATTGGCGGACGGGCGGCTAAAACCCAATAACTCTGCGGTCAGGTGGCGGTCTATCGGATAGCTAGTGCCCGCCAAGGCCGCCGCGCCCAGCGGCATGACGTTGATACGTTTAAGGCAATCGTCCAGACGTTCACGGTCACGGCTTAACATTTCAAACCACGCCATCAGGTGATGCCCAAACGTAATCGGCTGGGCGACTTGCAAATGGGTAAAGCCCGGCATGATTGTGTCGGCGTGTTGCTCGGCCAAATCAACAATGGCGGTTTGCAAGCGGGTCAATTGCACGGTGATCTGGGCAACCTCGCTACGCAAATACAGGCGGATGTCGGTGGCGACTTGGTCGTTGCGTGAACGTCCGGTATGCAGTTTTTTCCCCGCGATACCAATCAGGTCGGTCAAACGCGCCTCGATGTTCATGTGGACATCTTCCTGTTTGATCGACCAAACAAACTCACCGCGCGCGATTTCACCGCCAATTTGGGTCAAGCCGTTGATGATGGCATCGCGCTCGGCTTCGGTGAGTATGCCGACCGCGCACAACATAGTGGCGTGGGCGATGGAGCCTTGGATGTCTTGCACCGCCATGCGTTGGTCAAAGTCCACCGACGCGGTGAACACTTCGACAAAGGCATCGGTCGCTTGGGCAAAACGGGCGCTGGAAAGTTTTTCGGAATTAACTGAGGTCATGGTGTTGTCTGGAAAGCTCTTGGAAAAATAGGCCAATTATACCGCTTAAGGCGGTATTTAGGTTTAAAAACACCGTAAAATCGAGGCCAAGCCTAAGCCGTGTTTGATAACGGCTTACACCCATTAATCCGAGTTAATGCAAAGGCAAGTCCGCCATCCGCATACATAAAGTAAACGGATTATCATCGCTTAACCACGCGGGTAATTCCTTTTGGCGGGCGTTTCCAGACACCACTCCAGCCCCATATTTTCAGCGAAAAACCCATAAGCGATTAGATTGCTACCCATAAAAACCCTAAAGCAATCATAAACCGCATCATTTTAATACACCTTCTTTCGCAATCACCTTCTTGTGATATAATTTACTAAACCTGTATTTTTAATACCCTGCTCTATAACTACACCGCCACCTAAACCCCCGCCTAAATTAGGAATTATAGCGTTATAGCATTGAAATTAAACAAAAATTAGCACAGACACCCAAACCCGCCACCTAAAAAAGCAAACGCACCCTATCCGCCGATAATAATGACGGATATTTTGAAAGTTGTCATGCTTATTAACGGCTTTGCGTACAGTGTACGCAAAAAGACCCTGAAACCCCTATAGAGCCATCGGCTTTACCGTTTTTATCTTTAAAAAGGGAAGATTATAGGGCATAATGTCCGAAAATATTCCTAGATAAAGAAGCCATGAATCAATTACAACAGCTAGAATTGCTAAAGCAAGCAAGAATCCGTTACAGCCAAGGTGAAATAGCCAATTTTCTTAATGTAGATGCCCGTACAGTCCGCCGCTGGGAAATTGGGGAAAATGAACCTCCAGCTTATCTAGCCGATGCCATCCGCCAACGCATATTGCCATTAATTGATGCAGAATCAAGGAAAAATCATTGCTTTACATTCATCGACCTGTTTGCAGGAATTGGTGGTATACGGCTGGGTTTTGAAGCGCATGGTGGGCATTGTATATTTACCAGTGAATGGAATAGCTTTTCTCAAAAAACCTATCTGGCTAATTTTCCTCAAGATAGCCAACATATTTTTGTTGGTGACATCACACAAATTGATGAAAATGATATTCCAAACCATGATGTATTGTTGGCTGGTTTCCCTTGCCAACCATTCAGCATTGCCGGTGTATCTAAAAAAAATGCCCTAGGCCGTCCACACGGCTTTGAATGCACAACCCAAGGCACATTATTCTTTGATGTTGCTCGCATCATAGCCAGCAAACAACCCAAAGCCTTCCTGCTTGAAAACGTCAAAAATTTGTTGTCTCACAACAAAGGTGACACTTTCAAAAGAATTTTGAAAACACTGCGCGATGAATTTGGTTATAATATCTATTACAAGGTTATTGACGGGCAATATTTTGTGCCTCAACATCGGGAACGTATCATTATTGTGGGCTTTCGTGATAAA
>JAQTNZ010000062.1 GCA_028713595.1 Methylovulum sp.
CATCCCCATCCAAGCTAAGTTGGGGATGGTAAAGCCGGCCACATTAATGGCTTGCCTAAAGCCGGGTGGCTCACACAGGTTTGCCACCCAAGCAACGGGGTGGCCGGCTAGTTAAGCCTACGTCACTATAACACGGTTTGTGGCTAACATCTATAATGAGTTTTTGTTGGGTGGGCGGTATATCAGGCAAAAACGCAACCTTAAACGCCAACCCACGCTTTCCGGTGTCTTAAGTTTTATGAAGCTGGGGGCGTGGGGATAAGTTGTTGCGGGGGCGAGTTAAAATCCCCCCTGCAACGCTTCATGCTGCTTGACCCTTATGAAGAAAAGCCAATAAACTGCCGGTAAGGCGAGTCCTGTTTCCAGGTGAAACTTTCCGTGTAATAGTGCATTAGCCCCAGATAACCGATCAGGCCTAAGGAAACCACTTTGCGGACTTCGGTACCTAAAAAGAATTCCGCCAAATGGCTGGCCCAGGCATCCCCATAGGCCTGTAAAATGTAGGTGATGGCAAATGACAAGACCGGCAACACCAGCATGATAGGGAGATGGCAGGCGGTGCTGAGGCGGTAAAGGCTGTTTTGCGGGTGTAGGCGGTGCTTGTTGTAGTCGTGGGTGACGTAAAAAATATACGCGGTGACATCATGCACCAGACGCGGCATCAGAATCGCCAAAAAATAATACTGTTGCGCGTACAGATAAAAGCTGACTAAAATCAGCAGCACATTCGCCCATAAAAAACCTTTGCCAAACACCGTTTTTACATACCGCTGGCATAACAGGGCGCTTCCCGCCAACCCGATGCACAAACCGCCAATGATATGCTTCAGCCATTCGACCTGCTGGGCATCCAAGCTGTTTTTCAAAAAAATGCCGACATAGATAAAAATTCCCGCGACCACGCTTAACCATAACAACACGTGGTAGGCCCAGGCGGGCAGGCGGCAAATGCCCCGCGCCACCCCGTGTTGCTGTTTTAGCACATGCAGCACTGTCCAAGCGGCAACTAGGATATACAGAGCTTTGTAAGGGATAAACAAGCTGCCGACACCAAAAAAGGCCGCCAAGGCGACCGTCATCACTAAAATTTTACGCTGGTAGTGCCGCCAATAATCGTTATTGCTGACTAGGACAAGGGTGCTGGCGATGATGTGCGGCGTACCGAAGAGGATTTGGAACAGCAAGAACTGGGATGGGCTGGTGGGCAAGTGGGCTTTTAAATAGCCTTGCCAAAGCCCTACGTCCATGAGTTGTAATGCCAAGCAAAGCGGGATAATCAGATACAAACTTAATAACAGCCGGAACGATACGGTGAGCTTGCCGGTGCGTGTCAGGGCGTGGACAGAAGCGGTGTGTGCGGACATAAAGTTACCTTTTCAGGACAGTACAATGTTTGGCGGCTTAAGCCGCCGTTTTAAACCGCATAAGCGCCCCCATTGTTATTTTTTTAGGGTGGCAAGCTGTGGCGGTGGTCGTTAAGCTTATTTTTCTTTGTGATGATGCTTATGGACAGCTTGTTTAGTGAATGTCGCCGTGGTTTTTGCCCAAGCGGCGGTGTCTATCCTCACCTAGTTTAATGACAGCAAGATTAATGCGCGTTCCTATAGGGTCTTGGTAAATAATTCATTAAAAATGCCGGTTTATGCTGACAAGTTAGGGTTATGTCCTTGCGCTTGCAACCGGTAAGCGAGGAAAGCGTATCATTTCCATGAATGGCCTTAATGTCAGTGGTCGTCTCCAGCCTAAAAGCCCATTTTTTGCGGGCATAAGTTAAACCAATTGGGCGCTTATGTTCAAGTGTTGATTCAATACTACTATTAAAAAGTCGAAATTAACCGTAATATCGTTGATAATGATAGCTTTTGCGTGAAGTGCCGGAACGGTTTGCCTGTTTATGAAGTTGGAAAAAATCAAGCTGTCGGGATTTAAGTCTTTTGTGGATCCGACAACCATCCCGATTACGGGTAATTTGACCGCGATAGTGGGGCCTAACGGCTGCGGCAAATCCAACATTATTGATGCGGTACGTTGGGTCATGGGCGAAAGTTCCGCCAAACATTTGCGCGGTGGCAATATGGCCGATGTCATTTTTAACGGCTCTTCTGGCCGTAAACCCGTCAGCACTGCCTCCGTGGAATTGGTGTTCAATAACAGTGACGGCAAATTGGGCGGCGAATACGCCCACTACGACAACATCGCCATCAAACGGCAAGTCAGCCGTGACGGGCTGTCGGTGTTTATGCTCAATGGCGCAAAATGCCGCCGAAAAGACATCACCGATTTGTTTTTAGGGACGGGCTTAGGGTCGCGCAGTTATGCGATTATCGAGCAAGGCACCATTTCGCGGATGGTCGAGGCCAAGCCGGAAGACTTGCGCCTGCATATCGAAGAAGCGGCGGGGGTGTCCAAATATAAAGAACGGCGTAGCGAAACCGAAACGCGTATGCGGCATACACGGGAGAATCTTGAGCGGCTCTGTGACTTGCGCGAAGAAGTTGATAAGCAACTTAAGCACCTGCAAAAGCAGGCGGAAAAAGCCGAGCGCTATATCGCGCTGAAAAAACAGGAGCGGCAATTTAAGCTGGAACTGCTGGCCTTGCGCTGGGTGGTCTACCAGCAGGCCACCGAAGCTCAGGAAGCGAGCCTGCATGAAGTCGCCGCCGACTATAACCGCCTATTTATGCAATTGCGTGAATTGGATACCGCGATTGCCACGCACCGCGTTGAACATAAGCTCCAGCAGCAACGGTTTGAGCAAGTTCAAAGCGATTATTATGCAGTGGCCGCCGAAGTTAGCCGTCTTGAGCAAGCCATTGCCCATCAGTATAGTAGCCACCAGCAGATGCTTCAGGACATAGACCGTACCCGCCAGCAGCTTGAGCAATTACAGGTGGAAATGGCCGCCGAGGCCGCTACCTTGACGGAGCTGAAAGACAGCTTGTTGATGGCGGAAGCGGCCTTGGAGAATGCCCAAGAGCATCAGGATGATGGGCTCGATAAACAGCAGGATATGCAAAGGCAACGTCTGCTGTGGCAACAGCAATGGGATCGTTACCGTACCGAAAGTGCTAAATACCGTGAGCAAGCGGAAGTGCAGCGGGTTAAAAGCGAACAATTGGCCCATCAGAACCGCCAACTCCAGGGACGTTTAGAAAAATTGGTGCATGAACGCGATGAGCTGTCCGCCAGTGGCTTGGCGGAAGATATTGGCGAATTGGCAGAACATATCCAAGCGATCGCCAGCGAGAGGGAGCACTTGCATGGGCAGTTGGAACAGCAACAGCATATTATTAAGGAACAACGCCTACTCGCCAAAACCGCTCAAGAGGATTTGCATGACCGCCGTTCGGAATTGCACGGAATCAGCGGGCAGATCACTTCATTGGAGTTGTTACAGCAACACGCGATGGGTAAGGCCAACGATACCTTGCAAAATTGGTTGTCGGCGGCAGGATTGGCCGGTAATCAACGCTTGGCGGAACTCTTGGATGTGCAGGTAGGATGGGAAACCGCCGTGGAAACGGTGCTGGGCAATGCCCTAGAGGCCGTATGTGTGGACGACTTAATGCCATTAATGGGCGATTTGGCCGCGCTTAGGCACGATTCGCTGACTTTATGCCAATTTCCCGCCCCAGCTTTAAGCGTGGTGGCGACTGATACCAGCCGCGCCGTCTGTGCGCAACGGCTACAAGACAAAATTAGCTCATCTTCGGTGCTGGACAGTTTCTTGCTCGGCGTGTATTGTGCTGATGATTTGGCGGCGGCCTTGCCTTTGATTCCACAATTGCTGGCCCACGAGTCGGTCGTCACCCGTGACGGTATTTGGTTGGGCGCAAATTGGCTGAAAATCAGCCGTACCCAAGACAGCAAAAGCGGTGTATTGCAGCGGGAAAAGGTCTTGCGTTCGTTAAAGCAACGCCAAGACAGTGTGCAGGAGGATATAGACCGGTTGGCACAGCGGCAAGAATGCAGTGAAACGGCGTTAAAAACCGCCGAGCAGCAACGCGAATGGTTGCAACAACAGCTTAACCATGTCCATAGCGAATGGTCACAGAAAAACGCCCAATTCAGTGCGCAAACGGCGCGTTTGGAGCAGCAGCAACGGCGTTTGCAGCATATCCGGCATGATGTTGATGGCCTTCGCGAAGAGCTGGCGGAAAATGCCGAAAACCTTGCCGAGGCCAAGTTGATGCAGGAAGAGGCAGGACACGTGTTGTTCGGGCAAGATGGGCAGCGCGAACAGTTGGAAGCCTTAAACCAACACTTGCAGCAGCAACAGCAGCAACTGGACAATGCCGTCAATGAAGCCAGGCAACATCTGTTTGATTGCAAAGCTCGGTTAGAAAGTTTACGCGCCATGCAATTGTCAACGCATAAACAGCACGGCCGATTGCAAGAGCAACAGCAACAGGCGCAGGACTATTTGCGTGGGTTGGAGAGCAAAGCCCAACAGACCTTGTCGCCTTTGGATGCCGAAAAAGCGCAATTAAGCATAAAAACCGTCGATCAGCAACACTTGGAGAGCCAATTAAAAAGTCTGAGGCAAGTCCAAGAAAATAGCGAGGCTAGTTTGGTGCAAGCATCGGAAGAACAAGCACGGGTGCAACGGGCTTTGGAAAAGCAAAAAGAACGGCTGGATGGTTTGCGTTTTGAATTACAGGAAAACCAAGTGCGCCAACAGGCCCTCAACGAGCAATTGGCGGAAATGGCTGCTGATGTTCGGCAAGTTATCGGTGCTTTGCCCGCCGAAGCCGATGAGACTCGTTGGAAAAAATCTGCCGATGATGTGTCCGCACAAATTGAACGTTTAGGCACGATTAACCTGTCAGCCATTGAAGAATATCAAGCGCAGGCTGAGCGCATGAAGTTTCTTGACGAGCAATATGCCGACTTAAACGAGGCTTTGCAAACCTTGGATCAGGCGATTAGTAAAATCGACCAAGAAAGTCGGTTACGTTTTAAGGAAACATTCGATAAAATAAACAGCGGTTTGCAAGAAAAGTTCCCGAAATTGTTTGGCGGGGGCCAGGCCTATCTGGAATTGACCGAGCAAAATGTTTTGGAGGCGGGCGTAAATATTATCGCCAGGCCGCCAGGCAAGCGCAATAGCTCTATCCATTTGCTCTCAGGTGGTGAAAAAGCCTTAACGGCGGTAGCTTTGGTATTTGCCATTTTCGAGCTTAACCCCGCGCCTTTTTGTTTGCTAGATGAAGTCGATGCGCCTTTGGATGATGCCAATGTCGGGCGATTTTCAAAAATGGTCGAGGCGATGTCCGAGACCGTGCAATTTTTATATATTTCACATAATAAGGTTACAATGGAAATTGCAAAACAGTTGGCAGGTGTGACGATGAAAGAACCCGGGGTGTCCCGTATGGTCGCAGTTGATATTGAAGAAGCAGTCAGTCTGGCGGAAATCTAATGGATAAAGAATTATTAAGAGTAGTCATTATTGCATTCGGGCTTATCATCATCGTAGGCATGTTGGCATGGCATTTTTTTAGAAATAAAAAATCATTCCAAGACATGATGTTTTTTGGTAACCAAGAATTCAAGGGCAAAATCAACGAAGCCATCGTCGTGCATTCGGATAACGATGATTTTGATATTGTGCCTAAAGGCCGAAAAAAGCTGATTGATACCGATGAGCTGATGGAAAAGATCAAATCGCGGGGCAAAGCCAAACCTGAGCCGCTTGAACCTGTCGCCGCGCCGCAGGCAAGTGTCCAGGCCGACTCCCTGTTTGGGGACTTTGATGAAGAGTTTGATGGGGATTTTGATTTTAACGAAGGAGACGCTAAAGCCAATGCTCCTCTGCACAAGGATACGCCAACCGTAAAACACGGTCTGGATACAATGGACGAGCTGGATGATTTGGAGGATTTGGAGGATTTGGTTGAACAAGAGCAGGTCGCCCCGCGTTTTATCGCCCCCGACATCATCCAATTTAGGGTTATCGCCAACGCTAAGGAAGGTTTTAACGGTTTGGATATGCTAAAAGCCTTCCGTATAGCCCAGTTAGAATATGGCAGCCTGAAAATATTTGAACGCTTTGATGCCAATCGCTTGGTTGATTTCGGTGTCCTGTGCATGGTTGACCCCGGCACTTTCCCGGATCATGATTTTGACCAGTTTTACTGTCCGGGGCTGGTGTTCTTCATGCAGCCCGCGTTGTTGGATGACGCAGTGAAAGTGTTCGATGATTTCCTTGAAGCTATCAACATTGTCGCCGTTGAATTGGACGGCAAATTGCTCGACCATGAGCAAAAACCGTTGACCAATGCCACCATCAAAATGATTCGGGAAAGTCTGTAACCTTGTTGGTGCCGGTTGGCCGATAGTTACCATCATTAATACGGCAGGGCGTAAGGAGCAAGCGAGCTTGTAGTTTTGGGGCTAGCTAATTATTCCAATCATATAAAAGCTAAGTTTGGGGTAGCCATGATGCAATTGATAGGCATGTTAGATTCGCCTTATGTCCGGCGGGTCTCCATCTCCTTACATACTATGGGGATTCCTTTTGAGCATAAGGCTCTGTCAGTATTCTCGACCTTTACCGCTTTCCAACGCATCAATCCGGTTGTCAAGGCTCCGTCTTTAGTTTGTGCCAACGGCGATGTCCTGATGGATTCATCATTAATTTTGGACTATGCCCAATCCTGGGTTCCCTTGGAGCGGCAATTGTTGCCCAGCATGTTGCCCGAAAAACAAAAGGCGTTGCGGTTGTTAGGGCTTGCCTTAGCGGCCTGTGAAAAATCCGTGCAAATCGTTTACGAAAAAAACTTAAGGCCGCAAGAAAAACAGCACCAACCGTGGTTAGATCGTGTACAAGGACAATTGCTCGCCGCCTATACCGTACTTGAGGCCGAATTGCGTATCTGCCCATTGTCTGCCGGTGTGTCGCAAGCCGCCATTACCACGGCGGTCACGTGGCAGTTTAGCCAAATGATGCTGGCTGATATTGTTGGCGCACAGGAATTTCCCCTGCTACACGCTTTATCAGACGAGTCCGAAACATTAGAAGCGTTTATGGCTTATCCGCCTACGGGGCCAGGGGTTAAAACGGTTTGATCTTGGCCGCTGGTCATTGCGTGTGTGCTTGGCGGTTAGGCGCACACCTTTAAGTCACATAAGATGATGGAGAGCAAATCCTTGCTTCTCCCAACTATCCCTAAAGAATCCTATGGATGCCTTGGTCATTTTAATCCCCTTGCTGCCCTTATTGGCGGCGGCAATCATCGGCACTGGCTTATTGTCCGGCCTGTTGCCGCGTGGGCAACGGGAAACGCTCAGCACCGATTTAGCGACCTGGGCACTGGTCTTGGCTTGGCCCATGGCGATGGCTTTGGCGGTCGGGGATGTGTTGGGCAAAAACCACGGCTATTTCAACCTCGGCCCTTGGTTGAGCAGCGATAGCTTGACTATCCGTGCCAATTTTACCACCCAAGGTTTCAATGTCTGGCTGGCGGTGTTGTTGGCCTTATTGCTGGCGATTATCAGCCGTTTTTCCAGCCCTGCCTTGCACCTGCAAGCCGGTTTCCACCGTTTTTTTGCCGCCCTTAGCCTGTTCGCCGCCGCCATGTTGCTGGCGGTGTTGTCCGCCAACTTAGTCGGCACCTTGTTTGGCTGGGTACTCGCCGAACTGTGCGGCTATTGGCTGGTGGCCTATCATTATCAACAAGCCCGCGCCACTGAAAACGCCACGCGGGTGTTCATCACCCAACGCGTAGGCGATGCCGGTTTTATGCTGGGCATTAGCTTGTGTTATGCCTGGACGGATAGCGTCAACTGGGCGCAGTTGCAAGTTTCGGCCAGTGAATTGTCGATAGGGCAGGCGACTGGGATTAGCTTGTGCTTTGCCTTGGCAGCGTTTGCCAAGGCCGCGCTGGTGCCGTTTTCGCCGTGGTTGGTCAGAACCTTAGATGAACCGGCACCTGTCAGTTTGATCCTGGTTCATTTGGGCGTGTTCGTTATTATCGTCTTGGAAGCGGTGTTCATGCAGTCGCCTTTCGCCCGCGCCGTGCTAGGCTTGGGAGGGCTTATCACCGTTGCTTATGCTTTCCTTATCGGCAAAACTCAAACCAGCTCACGCGGGGCTTTGCTGTTTGCGTGTCTGGGACAAGTTGGGTTGATGTTTTTTGAATGTGCGCTCGGGTTGTGGGAGCTGGCAAGCTGGCATTTATGTGCCAATCTGACCGTAAGTTGCCTACAACGCTTGCTATGGGCGGACACGCCCAAGATAGCTTCCGCCGCACCGCGTTTAGTGCCTGTTAGGCTTTATCTGTTATCGTTACAGCAATGTTGGTTAGATCAAATCGCCGATTGGGCCTTGGTAAAACCCGTGCGCGGTTTGGCGCAAGATTTAAGTTATGTCGATGACCGTATTATCGACCGCTTGGTCGGTCTGCCTTCGGCTGAAGTATTGCCCCTATTGGCAGGCTATGAAGATATGGATATAGGCAACGAACCGCAACCGACCATCCCGTTTTCGCAAAGCAGTGGCTTGGCGGGTAAGCTCACCGAATGGCTGTCAGCCCTATTGCATTGGTTTGAAGTACGGCTAGTGCAACGCAATCCCAGCAAGCACACTTTCGCCTATGTGCGGCAAGTCGGACATGCCGTTAATCGTTTTGAGGGGCTTATTTTACGGCCTAGATATTTGGTGTTGTTTGTTTGTATTACTTTTTTGGTGGCTTTTTAGATAGGCGTATGTCTGATGCCGTCATTGAAATTAGCCTGCAAATTTTAGGCAGACATAAGATAAAATAAAATTTAGAGTGGGTTAACCATAACCCAGACAAAAGCTATGGAAAAATGGTGCAAGATATTGAATATCAAGTGACCATGTCAAAACTGTCAAGCAAGTCGATCCGGCTGGCAGCATATAAAGCCCTAGCTTATTGGGTGACATAATATTAATGTCCTGATTAGGGTGGCTAAGGGGGGCATATAATTTGAGTCAGTAGTAAAGCTTTAGCTTCATTAAGCCTCGGCCAATTTTCTGGGTTCTATCTCCGTTTCCGCTTAAAATGGCCTCTCTTGGCAACATGCGCTTTTTCGCACTCACACCTTAAGCATAACTCCATGACACCCCCCATGACTTTGTGGTCACAAACCGCCGCTTTCCCCGTGCTTACCACGCTGACCTTGATCCCGTTGCTGGCGATGATTGCCATTTTGCTGTCAAGCTCGCCTAAAGCGTCGTTGCGGTTGGGTTTTGCCGGCACCTTATTAAATGTCGCCTTGAGCGTTTATCTGCTGGTGGTGTTTGATAATCAAGCGACTGGGCTGCAATTGCTGGAAAGTGTCCATCTCGGTTGGCTTA
>JAQTNZ010000063.1 GCA_028713595.1 Methylovulum sp.
GGCAACCCCCGCCGCCAATAAAGGATGGCCGATATTGCTTTTCACCGAACCTAGGGCGCAATAACGGCGTTTTTCGGTAAAGTGCCGGAAGCTAGCGGTCAAGGCTTCAATTTCAATAGGATCGCCCAGTTGCGTACCCGTGCCATGCGCCTCAAGCATCTGGATGGTTTCGGGGTTAATGCCGTAGCGTTGGTAAATATCCTGCTCCAACCGCGCTTGGGATTTTGCATTCGGTGCGGTCATACCGTTAGATTTGCCGTCATGGTTGACCCCCCACCCACGGATAACCCCATAGATAGCGTCACCGTCCTTTTCGGCATCTTCCAGACGTTTTAGCATCACCACGCCCACGCCTTCGCTGGGGACAAAGCCATCAGCGCGTTGGTCAAAACTGTAACAATGTCCAGTTGGCGAAAACACCCCCGCCGCCGTGCCCATGACATAAAAAGTCGGGTCTACTATCACGCTGACCCCACCAGCCAAGGCCAAATCGCTGCCGCCAGAACGCAAGCTGTCACAGGCATGGGCGATGGCCACCAAAGACGACGAGCAAGCCGTATCTATCGCCATGCTGGGGCCTTGCAAATTCAGCACATAGGAAATCCGCGCAGCCAAGAATGAAGTCGCCCCGCCGGTCAGCATTTGCACACCTAGGGTTTTGTCTTGGCTCAGGTTTTCATAATTATTGTTGGCACAACCGACAAACACGCCGCATTTACTGCCTGACAAGCGGGCCGGCGCGTAAGCGGCATCTTCGATACAATGCCAACATGCCTGTAAAAACAGGCGTTGTTGCGGATCCATCAATTCCGCTTCACGCGGGGAAATATTGAAAAAGAAAGGGTCGAACTGGTCTATGTCCGCCAATGCCCCCATCCATTTGCAATCGGTTTTGCCGGGCATGGCCGGAGCCGGTTGGTAATAATCGGCAATCCGCCAGCGCTCAGGTGGAACTTCCTCAATACAATCCCTGCCCTGCACTAGGTTATCCCAAAATTCGGCCAAAGTTTTGGCTTTTGGAAATTGTCCGGCCATGCCGATAATGGCAATCGCCGAAGTGGGCTGATCCGGTTTAGGTGGCGCGGTATCGTTAGCGGCACTGGCGCTTTGCCCCAGCGGCGGCGGTACTGGTGGAGCTTGCTGCCCTAAAGGCGGGATCGCCTTGGCTTCGGATATAACTGGCTGTGGACGGGCCAAATTTTCTGGCTTGACCAGTTGTTTACCAACCTGAACCGCAAATTCTTCCAAGGTCGGGTAACTGTATATCTCGGTCGCCCGCAATTTCAAACCCAATAAGGTATTGATACGGGTAACCCACAGCACCCCGCTAATCGAGTTCAGACCCAAATCCTTAAACTGCATGTCATCTTCAAGCTGTGCCAGCGGAATTTGTAACTCCTCGGCCAAACTTTGCCGTAGCGTGGCCAGCAATTGCGCATTGGCGGAAGACATCGTCACAGACGGCAAAGGCTCCGATCTCTCCTGCAACAAAGGCTTAACGGCGATGATACCGGCATGTTCCAGGCCTGCCAACGCCGTGCCCTTGCATTCGGGGAAAATATCCGACCCTTCAAACCCGCATTGTTCAACCAAAAAGCCAGCGGCAAGGCATTCCCGACTGAGAATATCGGGGTCTAAAGGATTTACACAGCGCGGCCCTTGTTGCGCCTGCGGGGTGTTGAGCAGCGCAGGGACATCGGCAATAAAACCGGGCCATACATCACCCGATTGTTTACGCGCCGCATAAACCTCCGCCGTCACCCGCCAATAACCGACATAAGGGCTATCGGTGACCACAAACAGCTTGCCGCCCGGTTGTAGCCAGCGATACATTTTTTGCAAGGTCAACCGGATCGCCTCAGGTGGCAAAAAGTGCAACACCCGACAGGCATGGATAGCGTTAAAACGGTTATCTGCAAAATCTATATCCGGCAACATCCCTGTTTGCGTGGCAATACGCCCCCGTGCCGTCTCGCTGAGACGCTGCAACAAAATATCCAGATGTTGCACTTCCATATCCACGGCCAGCACTTTAGCGCCTTGCTCCAAAGCGGCGATACTGGCAATGCCGTAAGCACAGCCAATGTCCAATACCTCACCCTGGGCCTTGCCGGAAAAATCGGCAAAGGCTTTGGAATAAGACAGCAAAGTCTCCAGCATATAGCCCGTCCGGTTTAGGGTCGGGATCAGTCCGGTGATTTGCTCAGGCATCGCCGATTTGAGGCGAAGCAACACATCATCCGATTTCAATACCGAAACCTGCGCCACAGGTACAGCCGTGTAGTCTTGCAAGCTGCGCAAAACAATCGCCTTAGGTTTTTCTAATGGGCTAACAGACTTGTCGCCGCCGATAGCCGCTGGTATTGCAGGGCTATGTAAACTTTTGGCGACTGTGGCTGCTTGCCGTTCCAGCCAATAACGCTCTTTTGCAAAGGGATAAGTAGGCAAATTAATCCGGCGGCGTGGAGCGTAGCAATACAACCTGTGCCAATCCACTGCCAACCCTTTAACCCAAAGCTCGGCAACGGTCGCGTATTCGCCCAAGGCCAACCCTTGCTCAAGCCTAGTGGCATCTTCGGCAGTGACCGCCTCTGGCCGACGTTTGACATGGCCGCGATAGACCGCTTTTATCTCAGTTTGCCCAGCGACAACTCCGGCCAATTTTTGCTCCAGCTCGCTAAGTGAAGAGGCCACCACCGCCAAACGCTCCGCCATTGCCTTGCGGCCTATTTGTAAGGTATAAGCCATATCCGGCAGAGACACGGACAGGCCGCCGCTAGGGAGGATTGCCGTCACCAGGGCGGCTATGGAATTTTGTCGCAAACAGCTTTGCGTATCGACAGCCAAAGTCGACTCTTGGCGTAGCCGCTCCAACAATTGCAAGCGTTGCCCATAGTCCAAACCATAACTTTCAAAATCCTGATCCGCATCAATATCCGCCACGCTCACTTGTAAAATATCCGCCAACAGTATACGAATGGTTTCCGCCAGCTGCTGTGCAGTCGGGGTAGTGTGGCCTTGGCCGCCCCGAACAAAGGCCAACAACTTGTCGGCATAAGCCAATAGACGTTCTGGATTTTGTGCGGACAAGACAATCACAACGGGCTTATCCTGAACAGCCGTGGTAGGAACTGACGGCGGGCCATATTCTTCCAACACCAAATGCGCATTCACGCCGCCAAAACCAAACGAACTGACCCCGGCACGGCGTGGTAGCCAATGCCCGTCATCATCACGCAGGGCTTGCCACGCTTGGGTTTCCTGCACCAGATAAAAGGGGCTGTCCGCCAATTGGACATAAGGGTTAACCGTGGTGCAATGCAGGTTTTTTATCAGGGTCTTATGCTTAAGCTGCAATAACACCTTAATCACCCCGACTACCCCGGCAGCCAGTTCCAAATGTCCGATATGGGTTTTCACCGTACCGACACCGCAATGCGCCGTGGTGGCCTGTGGTGCGGCCACATCTTGATACAACTCGGCAAAAGCCGCTTTCAGGCCATTAATTTCGACCGGATCGCCCAGTTCCGTACCCGTACCGTGGGCTTCGATATAAGTGACCGTGCGCGGGTCTATACCTGCCTTGCGGTAAGCGGTTTTCACCACCGCCGCTTGGGCTTTGGGATTGGGAGCGGTCAGGGAATTGGCGCGGCCACCATGATTGATGGCGCTGGCACGCAACACCCCATAAATCGGGTCGCCATCCTGTTGGGCCACCGCCAGCTTTTTCAGCACCAGCATCCCCACGCCTTCACCACGCACATAGCCATCGGCGTGCTGGGCAAAGGTTTTGCAACGCCCGTCTGCACAAAGCATCCCGGCACGGTTAAAACTGATATGCAAGTCAGGTGTGACGATGGTGTTGATACCGCCGGCAATCGCCAAATCACAATCACCTGCCAGCAACGCCTGCATCGCCTTGTGTATCGCCACCAAAGACGACGAACAGGACGTTTCAATAGGCTCGCTAGGGCCATGTATGTCCAAGAAATAACTCATACGGTTAGGCCCTAAAGAAGGGACGCTACCCGTCGAGCCATAAGCGTCCGCCACCGCCTCGCCATCGCCTACATTTTTACCGTAACCGCTATGGGTCGTGCCGACAAAAATCCCTGCCAAACTACCCGCCAAGGTGTCCGCCGAATAACCGGCATCTTCTATCGCCAACCAGACATATTGCATCAACAAGCGTTGTTGCGGATCCATTTGTAAAGCTTCACGCGGGGCGATACCGAAAAACAGCGAGTCAAATTCAGCGACACCGTTGATAAAACCACCCCATTTGATGTTAGTCTTACCACTCTCTTGATGGGGGTCGCCGTAAAGTGCCCGCCAATCCCAGCGCTCTGAAGGGATTTCACTGATGCAATCCTTACCCGCCAATAGATTTTGCCAAAACGCCTCAACATCATCAGCCATAGGGAAACGTCCGCTGATACCAATAACCGCTATTGCATCAACTGGAGGCGGTGAGGGTGTCCTGTCCGCCTCGCTAGCACCAGACGGTGATAACGCCGGAGCCGCAACGGTTTTTTCTGATTTTTCTGTTACCGTTTTTTCTGCGTCTAAGGGCGGTATCAGCGATCCGTCCACACTTTGGCTAATGGCTTGTTCCTGAAACTCAACGCTAAACGCCGCCGCTTGCCACTCCGCCAGATAATCGGCAAAACTGGCGATAGTCGGATATTCAAAAAATACCGTGGGCATCAATTCTAGGGCATAACGGCGGTTCAGACGGTTGGCGAACTCCGTCAGCGTCAAGGAATCAAAACCGTATTCACTAAATTCTGTCGAGTTATCCAAGTCTTCGGGCTTGACTTGTAAAATCTCGGAAATTGCACCCATCAATGCCTGCCCGATATGCTCGGACAAGCCCCGTTTAGGTAAGAGATTGGCGGGGCTGGCCACTGCCGTAACGATTTTGGCAGGGAACAAGTGTTGTTGCAATTGCGTGGCCGCACCGTACAGTACCAACAGTTGCGGCACTTGTAAGGCCAAGCCCTGATACAAAACCTCAATGCCGATGGCGGTGGGCACGGCGACCATGCCAGTTTTGCCGTACAATTGCTTAAGCACCTCACCATCGACTTGCATCCCGCCAAATTGCCATAACGGCCAATTGACCGACAAGGTTTGCCCATAGCACAAACCTTCGGCAACCCGTTGCTGGCGGGTATGAGCATAGGCATCCATAAAGGCATTGGCCGCCGCATAATCGCTTTGTCCGGCATTGCCCAAACTTCCGGCCACCGAGGAAAACAAGACAAAAAAATCCAAACGCAAATGGCGGGTCGCCTGATCCAAATGAACGGTTCCAGCCACTTTTGCCGCCAATACCTGAGCAAACTCAGTGGCGGATTTCTTGGCCAGATAACGGTCTTTGATGATACCTGCACAGTGGATAATCCCGTTAGGTTTAGCCTTTGCCGCCATCGCCTCGGCCCAAGCCTCCACCGCCGCCCCATCGGCAAGGTCAACTTGGGCGTAAGTGACCTGCGCGCCCAACGCTTCCAGCTCAGCTAGCTGTTGGCGTTGGCTTGCGGTCAGTTCGGAGCGCCCTGTCAATACCAACGTGACTTGGCTGACCTTACTGGCAATGTCTTTGGCAATCAGCAAACCTAAGCCACCTGCCCCGCCCATCAACCAATACACACCCCGCTCCCGCCAAGGCAAAGGGTTAGTGGCAGGGGTAAAGTTTAGTTTCGCCCACGTTTTGATCTGGCGTAAGCCGTTCAGATAACGTACTTCGCTATGCTCAGGATGGTTAATATTCTCGCGGATAATGCCCAGCAGGCTATCGGGCGAGGCGTGGGCAGAAACGGTCAGCACTTGCCCGATAATCTGTGGATGTTCCAAATGTACGGTTTTCAATAGGCCCGCCAATCCGGCCAGACCCACCAACTCGGCAGTATCCGGCAGCAGCAATTGAATCATAACCTTATCCGGTTTACTGACGAGTATCTGCTGTACCGTTTGCAAAATTTGCAAAGATAATGCGGTATAACATTCCGCCAAGGCCGCCACAGACCCCTCCAAAGGCTGCCAAACTAGGTGCGGGAACTGCGCCAGGATTTGCTGGATGGGGCATTGCGGTAAAGCGTAAGCCATTAGCCAATGTTGGGTATAAACAACATCAGCCGCCCCTGCGGGCGCATCCTGCCATACGGGTTGGTACAACAAGGTGTCATGACGTATTGGCGATGTTTGCGTGTCCATAGCGCGTGCCGAAAAACCGCGCAGTTGCACACAAACTTCCCCGTTTTCAGCACACAGGTCAATAGCCAGTTTTGAGTTGCCGACTACAGTCGTTTCGCCATCGCTGTAGCGTAACCACGCCCATAATGTTGGCGGACACGCCGCAAAAATCACCAGCTCTTCCAAGGCAAACGGTACGGCGGCTTGTAATGAAGCTGGCACACTATTGGTGCGCAAGGCGGCAACGGCTTCCGGCAATAAACCCACAGTGGCTTGTAAGGCGGCATCCATTAGGCTAGGGTGCAGGACAAATTGTGGCTGGGTTACCAATACCGAGGCAGGTAAACGCAATTTTGCCAACACTTGCCGCTCACCCATAGCGAGGCCTTCTATCGCTTGGTGCGCAGGGCCATAAGCCAAACCTATGGCATTGAACAGACGGTAACATTGCTCGGCATTGCTGTGCCATTGCCCTATTTCCGTCTGGAGCTGGGCAATATCCACCCGTGGCGGAGCGGCGGCAGGCGCACGGCTGGCAATGCCACGGCAATGGATGAGCTGTTCGCCGCCATTGACGGTGTAAATCTCATAATGGCTACGCGGCAAGCCGTTTATCGGCCAAGCGATATGCAGTTCCTGAGGTGTTGCGCCAACCGCCAAGGGGCGTAGCCAGAGCACATTCTGAAGACGGATCGCCGAAGGCTGGCCAACCTCTTCAGCCGCCGCGAAGGCCGCACGGGCCATTTCCAAATAAGCGACCCCAGGCAATAGGCGTTGCCCATGCACTTGATGATCGGCCAAAAAGAACTCTTGCCCCGTCAATACGGTGCTAAAGTGCTGTTGCTCCAAGGAAGGGTTGTTTTTGTGCAATAAAGGATGCACCGGCTCTGGTGTCGGTTGCGCCGGTTTATGTAAAGGCCCGGACACCCAATAAGATTCCTTGGCAAACGGGTAAGTGGGTAGGCCGATACGCTGGGGTTTGTGTACCGGGTACACTTTATGCCAATCAATATCCAAGCCTTGTACCCATAATTCCAATAATTTTTCGTACTTACGCTTGCTAATCCACGTCTCTACCAGCACGGCCATATCGTCATCGGCAAACAATGCCGACATTATTGGCTGGTTACGCCGCACTTGCCCGCTGTAAAACCCTTCCGTCCGCTCACCTTCTTGCCCATAACGGTACAAGCCCTCCTTAAGCTCGGCCAATGAATTGACGCTGATAGCCAGACGCTGTGCCATTGCCATGCGCCCAACCTGTAAGGTATAGGCCAAATCAGGCAGATCCCGGTCAGTCAAGCCTTGGCTGTCCAGATAATTGAGCAAATTGTCCACCAACGCTTTAAGCCGCTCCGGTTTTTTGGCGGACAACACAATCAAATAGGGTGGCTTGCTGATGGTATGGACGGTTACAGGCGGCCTTAGATATTCTTCCAATATGATATGCGCATTCGAGCCGCCTATGCCAAAACCGCTGATACCCGCCCGCCTAGGCAGAAGCTTGCCGTCCACGGTCTCCAGGGCTAACCAGTCTTGGCTGTCCTTGACCAAATAAAACGGACTGCCCGCCAATTGCAAGTAGGGATTGGGCGTATGTAAATGGCGGTTGCCGGGTATTTTGCGGTGTTTCATCATCAGGATTATTTTGATGACCCCGGCAATACCAGCCGCCGCTTCCAAATGCCCGATGTTGGTCTTTACCGAACCGATGCCACAATGCGGCGACTGAGCGGGGCTTAAGCCCTGCTGCCGATAAAGCTCGGCGAACGCCCCTGTCAAACCTTGCATTTCGATAGGGTCGCCCAATGGCGTACCCGTACCGTGCGCTTCGATATAACCGATAGTGTCCGCGGCGATACCTGCACGGCCATAAGCGGCCAAGAGCAAATCCTGTTGCGCCAGCGGGTTGGGCGCGGTCGGCGAAGCCGCCTTGCCACCGTGGTTTTCGGCATTGCCACGGATGAGGGCATAAACCCTATCGCCATCGCTGATCGCTTTGGATAAGGGTTTCAGCAGCAATACCCCCACCCCTTCGCCACGCCCATAACCGTCGCCCTCTTGGTCAAAGGCTTTGCAACGGCCATCGGTACTGAGCATTCCGGCCTGATTGGCAATCTGGGTGATGGTCGGGGTAAGCATTAGATTGGCGGCGCCGACCAACGCCAGCTCACAACCGCCTTGGCGCAAGCTTTCTATCGCCCGGTTAATGGCGACCAATGAGCTGGAACAGGCGGTGTCTATCGGTTCGCTAGGACCGTGTAAATTCAGCAAATAGGACACCCGATTCGCCATCGTAAAATTAAACAGCAAGGCCGGATTGTGGAGGTCGTTTTCGGCCTGTTGTAACAGCTCTTGATAATCACGGTTAGTCACGCCGACAAACACTCCGGTTTTGCTGCCTGATAACGCGCTGGCCGGATAACCGGCATCTTCAATCGCCGCCCATGCCGTTTCCAAAAACAACCTAAATTGCGGATCCAGCAACTGGGCTTCGCGCGGCGAAATACCGAAAAATAAAGGGTCAAAACAATCGACATCGTTAATAAAGCCACCGTACCGGATAGCGGTCTTACCGTCTGCACCGCCAAAATCACGCCAATTCCAGCGCTCTTTCGGTATTTCGCTAATCAGATCATCGTTTGCCAACAGATGTTGCCAAAATTCCTCAAGCGTTGCCGAACCAGGAAACCACCCGCTGATACCGATAATGGCAATGGCTTCGTGACTATCGGTGCTCGCTTGGTCAATCGCCCTGCGTACCGCTGGTGCCACGGGTGTACGGGTATTATCAACAGTATGTTCTGGGATAGCGAAATTTGCCGTATTGGGCATGTATTTGTTACTTAAAACCACGGCGTAACGCTTGATGAGATAAGTTGCCAATGCCTGTAAATGAGGGTTTTCAAAAAATACGGTCGGTAGCAATTCCAAACCATAAAACTGGTTTAAGCGGTTGGCCAATTCGGTAAAGCGCAGGGAATCGAAACCGTATTTTGACAATTCACCATAAGGCTCAATCAATTCCGGCGCT
>JAQTNZ010000064.1 GCA_028713595.1 Methylovulum sp.
ATTGCCTAGCGCGGTTGCCACAGAATATGGCGGATTTGTTCATTTTACGGACTGTGGAGGGCCTGTCCAGTGAAGAGTGTTGTAAGGTTTTGGCGATAGCCACGACCAACCAACTGTGTGTGGCGTTATCACGCACACGGCTCAAGCTCAGGCAATGCCTGGAAGTCCAATGGTTCGAGCAAGGATAAGACGATGCCCAGTTGCAAAGAAATGACCCGGTTGCTTTCCGATAGCCTAGAAACACGGCTGCCGTGGCCGAAACGTTCGGCCATGCGCCTGCATTTGTTAATTTGCGGGACGTGTCGGCGTTACCGTCGGCATTTGCTGTTCATGAAAAAAATCTTGGCCGGACGCAAGCCGCTGATGTCCCTGCCTGATGCCGCCAAACAGCGGATTAAAGACCGCTTGGCAAAAAAAACGGCAGATTGATGGCGAAGTGGCGGGGCGCGTTGCCCGCCGCCTTAGCCGCCCATGGCAGCGTGTCCATTAAAAAACTTACGGCCTAACCAATAATCAAGGCTTAACCAGCCCGCCCCGCTACAAAACAGCGATGCCAGCATCAGCAAATATAAGAGCGGTAATTTATAATTGCCGAAGCCCTTGTCGATAATGGCGTAGCCTTGCCACAACTCCGCCAGCGTCTGCCATTGCGCCGGCCAATGGACGGCGGCAATGGCGACCACGGTCAAGACCATTAAGGCGACACTGACTAAGCGGGTGGCCAAGCCCAGCACCAAGGCAATCGGCCCGAGAAGTTCCAGACCCATCGCCAAATTCCAGGTTAGGTCGGCGGATAAAAGGTTAAACGGAAACGGGAAGGTCAAATCGGCAAACCAATTGTCACCCATCAGCTTTTCCAAGCCCGCTTCGGCAAACTCATAGGCCAACACCAAACGCAAGAAAATCGGGGCATAACCAGAAGCGCGGCGGTCAAGCCCAAAAGAAAACTTAGCCAAAAACCTTTTTGTTTGCGAAAACGCGCAGCGGCAATCGGCAGTAGTGAGTGTGTCTGAAATCATGATAGCTCCCAGAAAGCAGAAAATAGTCAAAAGCGTGGCCTACAAAACCATCCGATTTTGCAGGCCGACCCAACTGTTACGGAATGTTATTTCTTTTCACCGCCGCAACTGCCTTCTTTCATTTTGTCCGCACCCGTCTTACCGGCGCCACATTTGCCCTCGGCGGTTTTTCCGGCGCTTGCCGCCGCAGCCGCCGCTTCCATTTCAGCTTTTTTTGCACCGCATTTGCCCTCGCCACATTTGCCTTCTTTGGCTTTTTCGCCAGTAGGCCCGGCTTTAGCAACGATCATGGCAGGGCCGAGCGTTTTCATGCCGAAGGGATTGCTGTCCGCATGGGCGATAGGGGCGGTTAAGGCAGTGGCAATGATGCCGCCAAAAGTAAAAGCCAACGATTTTTTGTTCATGGTCATTCCTAGTTTAGTCAGTTAAAAGATAATCAGGAAAATGCGCTTAGGACAATCAAGCGCTTTCCTGAGTTATCAGTCGTAACAACAGGAAAAACCTTACCGGAATTTTTAAAAAAATTTGTTGCCCCCTTCCTCAGCATAAGCCTTTAAGCGTCCGCTATCCCATAGGCAAAGACATCCGCTTGCCACATTCATTGTATGTTGCCTGATAATTCACTATGATTGCCGCTCTGTATGGCTACCCCATGCCGAACAACAACCACTCTTATAACAACACTGTGTCAGGAGATAATATGAAACTAATAACTGCAATCATCAAGCCATTCAAAATGGACGATGTCCGCGAAGCCTTATCAGAAATTGGTGTGGCTGGGGTGACGGCCACCGAAGTCAAAGGCTTTGGCCGCCAAAAAGGCCATACCGAATTATATCGGGGGGCGGAGTATGTGGTTGATTTTTTACCTAAAGTCAAGCTAGAAATTGCCGTGGCCGATGAAGTGTTGGAAAAAGCCATTGATGCCATTATCAAAGCCGCCAATACCGGCAAAATCGGCGACGGCAAAATTTTTGTGACCAGCTTGGAACAGGTCATCCGTATCAGGACGGGCGAAACGGGCGAGGATGCCATTTAAGGCAGCTAAGGAAAAAAAATGTTCTTAATAAATAACAATAAAAGCCTGCTCACAGGCTTGTGTTTGCTGCCCGGACTGGCCTGGGCCGATGGCATTAACCAGGCCAATACCGTTTGGGTACTGACGTCCACGGCGTTAGTCTTATTTATGACGATCCCAGGCCTGTCGCTGTTTTATGCGGGTCTGGTGCGCAGTAAAAATGTCTTGTCCGTATTGATGCAATGTTTTGCCATCACGTGCCTGGTCTCACTGTTATGGCTGGCCGGTGTCTATAGTTTTATTTTCAGTGATGGCGGCGACCTGCAAAAAATCATCGGTGGCGCCTCCAAGCTCTTTATTGCCGGCATGGACACCACCTCCCAAACCGGTGACATACCCGAAACGGTTTATTTTATGTTCCAGATGACGTTCGCCATCATCACCCCGGCACTGATCGTCGGGGCATTTGCCGAACGGATGAAATTTTCGGCGATGCTGTGGTTCAGCGCCTTATGGCTGGTCATCGTGTATATGCCGATTTGCCACTGGATGTGGGGTGGTGGTTGGCTGGCGGATTTGGGGGCAATGGATTTTGCCGGCGGCATTGTCATCCATGTCAATGCCGGCATCGCCGCATTGGTATCGGCCTTAGTGCTGGGTAACCGCAAAGGTTTCCCCACCGTCGCCATGCCACCGCACAATATGACGATGGTGGTCACGGGTGCGGGGATGTTGTGGGTCGGCTGGTACGGCTTTAATGCCGGCAGCGCCTTAACCGCAGACGGGCGGGCGGGCATGGCGATGCTGGTCACCCATATCGGCGCGGCTTCAGGTGCATTGACCTGGATGGCGATTGAATGGCAACGTTTTGGCAAGCCCAGTGTTTTGGGTATCGTCACTGGCATGGTGGCGGGTCTGGGCACTATCACCCCGGCATCCGGCTTTGTCGGCCCCTTTGGTGGCTTGGTCATAGGCATTACCGCAGGGGCTATCTGCTTTTATGCAACCCAATATGTCAAACGGACACTAAAAATTGATGACTCATTGGATGTGTTCCCTGTCCACGGGGTCGGTGGCATAACAGGTTCTTTGCTGACGGGCGTGTTTGCCGCCAGTAATTTTGGCGGTTTGGGGCTTAAAGAGGGCGTGTCCGTTTTCCAACAAGTCAGCGTGCAAGCGTTGGCCATCGTGGTGACGATCATTTGGAGCGGCTTGTTCAGTTACCTGATCCTAAAAATGCTCGATGCGTGGCTAGGCTTACGGGTCAGCACCGATGAAGAAGTGCAAGGCCTGGACACCTCGCTCCATGAGGAAACCGGTTATCTTGATTTATAATAACTTGAGGTTACACCGCTGTGGCAGCTTATGCGCTTAGGCCAACCTGATAGTGCTTCCTGTGTTTTTATGGACACTGATGTGTCCTGTATACTTGTCCTATAATGAGGTTTACCTAAAGCGTTTAGGCAAAAGGTGGCGCTTTAATCCTTGGGATGCTGCCTTTTTTGTTTATAATCAGTTTTAATCCATGCTGATAAAAGCCGATGCCTATGACCACCCGCCTTTTTGCCTTTATCTTAAAAGCCTTGCTGATAACCACCGGCTGCTTAGCTTTTGTGGTCATAGCGGGCTTTTACAGCCTACCCGCACTACTGACCAGCCAATTGCCCGGGCTTATTGAGCGGCATACGGGCAGAAAAGCATCGTTGGCGGCGGCGACCCTACAGCTATCTCCCTTGGCATTAGGCTTACAAGGCTTTGTGCTCCGTGAAAAAGACCAAAAAACCTTGTTGGCTTTTGACGAACTGTCCGTAGAAATTGATGCGAGGCAATCATGGCAACAAACCGCGCTGGTCATCAGGCAACTGACACTAAAAAAACCCGAAGTTTATCTCAGCAGAAACCAAGACGGCAGGTTTAATTTTCAAGATTTAGCCCCCGACAGCCCACAAACCCAAACCGATAGCGGCGCAGGTTTTTCGGTGGACATTGCCAAGTTCGCCATCAGCGGCGGCCAATTGGTCTGGAACCATACGCAAGCCACCAAACCTTGGTCGGAAACCCTGCATTCATTAGATATTGTTATTGAAAACGTCAATTCCCGCAGCAACATCCCCGCCCATATCAGCCTAAACATGGCCTTACAATCGGGCGGGCATTTGGCGTGGGACGGCACATTAGCCTTAAGCCCCCTCACCTCACTAGGCCATCTTAAACTCGACAATGTCAACCTGCCCAAATTCACCGCCTTATTCCTGGCCGACAGCGGCGTAGCCAATATGGGCGCCAACAATACGCTGGAGGCTGATTACCAGCTTGCTTATAGCCAAGGCAAGCTCATTATGACGGCTCCTAAAGCTTCGTTTGAATTGCACGACATCGAGTATGCGCAAGCAGGGCAAACGCTTAAATTGGCCGGACTTAAGCACGAGACCTCCTTAAGCGTGGCTTATGCGCCGGGAGAGTGGCGGCTGGAAGCCCAAACGGCCCATACCCAAGCCAACACCCTCCGCATCCAAGACAGCCTTAACCAATTGCTCGGTGAGCTTAAGCAATTGACCGCCGCAACCGCTTATCAGGTGACTTACAACGACCACCACTTAAACATGAGCGCCAGCCAAGCGGCTATGACCATTAAAGAATTGCGCATATCTGGACAGGGTGGGGAACTGATTTCCCTGCCCGCCCTAGCGGTGCAGGGAATACAGGCCAATCTTGACCAACATACGCTCAAAATCAGCTCCCTTACCCTAGACAATGCCGATCTTAGTGCGTGGCTGGACACCGATGGCAGGCTCAACTATCAAGCCCTATTACCCACCAGCACGCCATCCCCTGCCAAGGTATCGGCAACACCTGCGGTTGACTGGGACATTAACGTCGGCAACATTGCCCTAAACAATTGCGCCGTCAATTTTGAAGACCGCACCTTACCCAAACCTACCACCTTGACGTTAAAACCCATTAACTTGAAATTGAGCGGTTATGCCAATAACCCAAGCACTCCCTTGCCTTTCACATTAAGCGCGGGCATCAATGACAATGGCCTGATCTCCTTGCAAGGCAACCTGGTGCTGGCACCGTTGGCGATGGAGACGGCGGTGACCGTCAACACCATTGACTTGGAAAAATTCCAGCCCTATTACGACCGCTTCATCCGCCTGGACATCATTGACGGCATGTTGGACATTGATGGCACTGTGTCGCTGAAACAGACTGAAAACCAGCCACTGGACATCCGGTTCAACGGTAATGGCGGTATTGATGATTTATTGATCCGTGACCAACGTGTCCATAAAGATTTTCTTAAATGGGAACGGCTGGCACTTAAAAATATGGTCATTGATGTCTTGGGACAACGTTATAGCGCCACCGAATTGACCCTCAACAAACCCTATGCACGGGTGACTATCAGAAAAGACAAAACTGTCAATTTCTCCGATTTGCTGATCGCCCAAGAACAGCCGGCCGGAACGGCCTCTGCCCCAAAAACCAGCGCCACCAAACCCGCTTTTTTCAAATTGGGTAAAATCCAGATTATTGACGGCTCTTCGGATTTTACCGATTTGTCTCTGCTGCTACCGTTCTCCGCACACATCAAAAGCTTGGACGGCGGCGCCAGCGGGGTGTCTTCTGACAAAAGCAGCCATATCCAAGTTGATTTGAAAGGCAATGCCTACGATTTGGCCCCTGTGGACATTGCCGGCAATATCAGCCCGTTTTTGGACGAATATGACATCAAAATCAACTTCAACGGCTTGCCCATGCCGTTAGTGTCATCTTACATGGTACAATTTGCGGGCTATAAAGTCGAAAAAGGCAAGATGACCTTAGACCTCCATTACCAAATCGCCAACAAAAAACTGACGGCCAGCAACCATTTTCTGATTGACCAATTTGAACTTGGCGAGCGGGTGGAAAATCCCGATGCCGTTTCCCTGCCGCTTAAGCTGGCGGTGGCGTTGCTTAAGGACAGCGACGGCAAAATCAAGATGGATGTGCCTATCTCCGGCGATCTTGATAAGCCACACTTTAACATTGGCGCGATTGTCACCGAAGCGCTCATCAACGCCCTTAGCAAAGTCATCAGTTCACCGTTTAGCGCCTTGGCCTCGCTCACTGGCGGCCAGCACAGCGATTTAAGCGCCATTGCCTTCAAAGCGGGCAGTGCGGCCCTGGAAAATGCCCAGCAAGAAAAATTGAATGGTATCGCCGCCGCCTTAAAAGTCCACACCCAATTAATGCTGGAAATAAAAGGTGTTACCCAGCAACAACAAGACTGGCCTGCGATCAGCGATGACGCACTTTACGACCAGCTGAAAATCCGCCGGGCGGCGGAAATCAATGGCAAAACCGCACGCAAAATCCGCGCCGAATATGTCGAACTGTCCACACAGGACTACCAACGCTTGCTGGCCGATATGTTTATCGAAAAATTTCCGGCCTTGGCAAAAAAATCTTGGCTGGGCACACCGCAATTGAATGATCCTGGCAGCGGCAATTTTTATAATGTCGCCAAACAAAAGTTGCAGGACATCATCAACCCCGAACAGGAACGCCTAAAGGAGCTGGCTAATGACCGCTCCCAAGCCATCGCCAAATATCTTGTCCAACAAGGCGGCATCGCCCAAGAACGGGTTTATATTCTGGATTCTGTCGTTGACACCGACAAAAACAACAAGGAAATTGCCAGCTTATTGGCATTAAAGGCCAATTAAACGCAAGCGGCGACCCGTTTTTCCGGTAAAATTACCACAAAAGCTGGGTTTTGTCAGCGTATCAAAGCATAATAGGGGCGATTTCCGGGCGCTTGGGGATTTTTCTCAGGCTTGCTGTGTTTTTAACGGCAACGCCATGTAAAATAGCCGTTATTTGACACACGAATTGATGCCTCACCCCCCTATTAATTATTAAAACCCCAAATCAGGCACATAATTTTTGTGCATCCTCCAAAAAGGCTACTATACTTTTTGAGTCAATTCATATTGTGGTTGCGGCCAATAATTAAAACAAATGGGGATTGTTATCTATGGGTCACACTAATGGTCACTTTTAAGGATATGTTATGAAATGGTTTAGCCATAAACAGAATACGGTTCTGAGTATTGATATCAGTACGGCGGCAGTAAAAATGCTCGAATTAAGCCGCCTAGGGCCGCGTTATCGGGTGGAAAGTTACGCCGTCGCACCGTTACCTAAAGATGCGGTGATTGATAAGAATGTCACCAATGTCAATATGATTGCTGACACCATTAAAATTGCCCTGAAACAATCCGGCACCAGTTTAAGGCAAGCCACCGTGGCGGTGGCCGGCTCTTCGGTCATGACCAAAATCATCCCTATGGACGCGTCCCTTAGCGAAGATGAAATGGAAGAGCAAATCATGATCGAAGCCGACCAATATGTGCCCTATTCACTGGATGAAGTCAATTTTGACTTTGAAGTGCAGGGCTTTAACGAAAGCAACCCGGGCATGGTGGACGTGCTGCTGGCGGCTTCCAGGCGGGAAAACGTCGATAACCGTGTCGAAGCCCTGGCCAAAGCGGGCTTAAAAGCCAAAATCGTTGATGTTGAGGCTTTTGCCATGGAAAACGCCTTTTCCTTGCTCACCGAACAGTTTGCCGATTCCATAGAAGGCCAAACCGTGGCGATTGCCGATATTGGCGCGACCATCACGACACTCAATGTCCTGCATAGCAGCCGCAGCATTTATACCCGCGAACAAGGTTTTGGTGGCAAGCAATTGACAGAAGAAATCCAGCGCCGCTACGGCCTTTCTTACGAAGAGGCAGGGTTGGCAAAACGTCATGGCGGCTTGCCGGACAACTACACCACCGATGTCCTTGACCCGTTTAAAAGGGCCATGCTCCAGCAAATCCAACGCTCTTTGCAATTTTTTGTCTCCTCCAGCGCCAACAGGAGCATAGACCGGATCATTTTGGCCGGCGGCTGCGCCTCAATACCCGGTGTCGATCAGCTGATTGAAAAAAACCTGGGGATACCCGTCTATATCGCCAACCCGTTCCTGAACATGAAGCTATCCAGCAAAGTAAAGCCGCAAGTCTTAAGCAATGATGCCCCGGCCATGATGATTGCCTGTGGTTTGGCATTAAGGAGTTTTGACTAATGGCAAAAATTAACCTGCTCCCTTGGCGCGAAGAACTACGCAAGCAGAAAAAACAGGAATTTTTGAATGCCTTGGCCCTAGGTGTCCTAGTCGCCATTATGGTGCTCGCGGTTATTCATGGCTATTTTGAAAGCCTAAAATCCCATCAGGAGGCCAGGAATAAATTGCTGGAGAATGAAATAGCCTTGCTGGACAAAAAAATTGCCGACATTAAGGACATTGAAGAAAAGAAAAGCAAATTGCTTGCTAAAATTGACCTCTTACAAAAACTTCAGGAAAGCCGTCCTGAAATCGTACATTTGTTTGATGACATCCCCAAAGTCACGCCCGATGGCGTGTTCTTGACCAAATTTACCCAAACGGGCACCGATTTGGCCTTTGAAGGCAAATCCCAATCCAATGCCCGGGTTTCGGCGATGATGAGGAATATTGAAGCCTCGCAATGGATGAACACCCCCACCCTCACCATCATCAAAATACCCGACAAAAGCAATCCTGACCAATTGAGCGACTTTGCCCTACATGCCAAACAAGGCAAAAAACCTGTGGAAACTGCTGACAGCAACCCCAATGTCCGCACCAAGAAGAGAGGCCAACAATGAATTTGTCGGAAATAAATTGGGATTTTAACGCCGTAGGCCAATGGCCTTGGCCTCTCAAGGCGGCGGCGATCACCCTCACCAGCGCTGCCGTTTTAGGTTTGGGGGTTTATCTGCACACTTTTGACCAAATCAAAGAATTGGAAGCCGCCGAAAAAAAAGAACAGGATTTGAAAGACAGTTTTGAAATCAAACAAAGAAAAGCCGTCAACTTGCAAGATTACCAAAGCCAATTGAAACAAATTGAAGCCGAACTGTTTGAAATGATCCGGCAAATGCCGACTAAAGACGAATTGGCCAGTTTGCTGACAGACATCTCACAAACGGCCT
>JAQTNZ010000065.1 GCA_028713595.1 Methylovulum sp.
CTGACACGGTGGTCAATTTTATCAACCATTTTGTGCCTGAGGGGTTGTTGCCGGATGTGTTTAAGGCCGCCTCGCAGCGGATGTTTTCGTTGATGGCGCGGGGGCGTTAGGCGGTTTTCTTTGGAGCTTAGGTCTCTTGCCCGCAAGTATCGTCGGGTTTACCCACGGGGCATAAAAGCGGTAGCGCTTGTGCCTCAGAGGGTGTAACCCGACATTATCCGAGCGGCACTTGCGGGCAAGATGCCCGCGCTCCATGTCTGCCCAAATTTTGCCTTATTTTGTCCGTGCCGCCATGCCATGCTATCGCACATGGCATATACATCCGGCAAGGGAACACTATGAGCGACCAACGGTTACAGTTACGGATTCAAATCTTGGGCGATAGCGGCAATTTACGCCTGGAGGTGCGTAATGCCAGCGGTGAGATAGTCAATTTAGGCCGTACTGGCAGACAAGCGGGGCAAGAGCTGTCCAGCGGATTTTCCGCCGCCAGTCTGTCGGCCAATAATCTGGGCTTGCGTTTGTTGGATGTCAATAGCGCTGGCCGCCAATTGGTGAGCGCCTTGTCGTTGTTGGCGTTGGTCAGTACGGGCAAAAATTTGCTGGAGCTGGCTGACACTTTGCACCTGCTTGAAGGCCGTATCCGTGTCGCTTCGGCGGGGGTTAACGACAATGTGCAAGCCGCCGATGATTTTAAAACCGCTTATGCCGGATTGTTGGACATTTCCCTGCGTACTGGCACGTCATTCGAGGCCAACGCCACTTTATTCGCCCGTGTTAACCAAGCCATGCTCGGTTTGGGCGGAACCACTAAAAATACGATTGCGTTGACTGACCTGATGGCTAAGTCTTTAGCCATTTCCGGTGCGAGTTCTGAAATGGCGCGATCGGCGACTATCCAATTAAGCCAAGCTTTAGCCTCTGGTGTGTTGCGGGGTGATGAGTTCAACAGCCTCAACGAAAACGCTTCGCGTTTTGTCGAGGCCTTAGCGACTGGCCTGGGCGTGACCCGTGGGCAATTGCGGCAAATGGCCGAAGCGGGGCAATTGACGGCTGAAATCGTCATTAACGCCATTTTGTCGCAAAGTAAGGCCATTGAGGATTCATACGGTCAGTTGCCCAACACGGTAGGCCGTTCGTTAGAGCGCGTCAAGACCGCGTTCGGGCAATATGTGGCCGATGTTGACAAAGGCACGGGCGCGACTGCCGGATTGTCTGATGCGTTTGATTTGCTGGCCGTCCATATAGTGCCAGCCTTGGACGGTGTGGTCACGGTCGGCAAAATTTATGCGCTGGTGGTGGGTGGTCAGTTAGTCAAAAGCATGGTGGCGGCGACCGCTGCGCAAATCGAGCAAAGCATCATTACACGGGCGCATTCGGCGGCGTTGCTTGAAAATAACTTGCGCACGGTTCAGCAAGCCGAAGCCGAAGTGGCGGCCACGGCGGCACGGGCGGCGGAAACTGAGGCTGATGTTGCGTTAGTCCTGTCATTGCGTGGCGAGGCCACGGCACGGCTGGCAGCGGTCAACGCCACTATCGCCCAACATAATGCTGCCATTGCCGCCATGAGGACAACGGTGCAGACCAGTTCCGTCCAGTATTTGTTGCGCCAAGAAACCATGCAATTAACCGCCGCCGAACAGCGTCGGGCGGTGGTCATTGCCGAATTGTCGGCACTTGACGAGCGAAATACCGGCGTTATCAACACCAACACGGCGGCTCTTGAGGCCAACGCCGCCGCCCAAGCACGGTTGGACGCGGCACGGATGGCCGCCAATGCGGGCAACTTGGGCTTTATCGCCAGCCTAAAGCAAATGGCCACCGCCGCCAACGCCCTTAACTTGGCGATGGCGGCGGTGGGCGGCTATATGGCGGGGCAATGGCTGAATGATTTTAGCCTATTTAGGACAACGGCAACCGGTGCGATTGACGCGGTCATGCGGAAAGTGGAGGATTTGAAGTATCAAACCGAACGGAATGATATTTTAGATAGCTGGAGTTTGTCATCGGAAGAAAAACAAAAATCCTTGGCCGACTTGGATGCACGTCATAAAGCTACGGTTTTGGGTTTTGATAGTGCCAGCGAGTCGATAAAGAACTATGAAGCCACCTTGGACAAGGCGGGGATTAAAGAGTCTGAGTATAAATCGCTTAGTTTGGACATAAGATCACCGGAAGCAAAGTTTAACCAAGAGTCGGCAAAGCTTACCCAATTGTACAATGGCGGCCTGATATTGCCCGATTCTGGGGAAACGGCCTTGGAGAAATATACTAAAGCATTTCTTAAGCTGCACGATACTTTTTTGATGTCGGTCGGCGAGACCCCGTTTAGCAAAGAGCTGAAAAATCTCAATGAGAGTCTGGATAAGGCCAAGCTATCCGCCCGTGAGTTATTCGAGAAACATCTGCGTACAGGTGATGGTGATCCTAGTAAAGCCATCACGGATGAGGCAAAAATCGACACGTTGATGGCCAAATGGGATGCCGTGCAAGCGGCGGAAGCGGCCAAGCAATTATCCGGCAAATTGGAAAAGGGCGTGACCGAGGCGTTGCAAAACGCGTTTGCGGCGGCGACTGCAAAATACCAATTGCCTAACGGCTTGCTGCAAGCGGTCGCTAAAACCGAAACGGGCGGCAGTTATAGGACTGATTTGGTGTCGCCCAAGGGGGCGGTCGGCCTGATGCAATTTATGCCTGCGACAGCCAAACGTTTCGGTGTAGCAGATAGAACTGACCCGGCGCAATCTATTGAAGGCGCGGCCAAGTATCTCAAGGTTCTTTCCGACAAATTCAACGGAGATTTAAAATTAACCATTGCCGCCTACAATGCAGGAGAAGGTGCGGTAACGGGTGGCTATACAAACTCGAAAGGGGTTTATATACCCCCACATAAACCTACTGTCCCCAATTTTCCTGAAACCCAAGCCTATGTGCCAAAGGTTTTGGCGGCAATGGACAACCTGCAAAATAACCCTGTCGGCAACACGCTGACCGAGCTTTATAAATCTGCGCAAACCCTGCAAAAAAGCCAGCAGGAGGCCACCACCAAGACCAACGAAAGCCGGATTGAAATCCGCCTAAAGACGGCTACGGACACCGCCCAAAATACCATTGAGTCTTTGCGTATCCTAAAAGAGCAGGGCAGGGTGGGCATTGATGAGTATTACGCGGCATTGACCCAAGCCCAAGAGACCGCCGTCAATGCCAACATTGAGGCGGTACGGGCAAAGATTGCCGAAAACCAACGCCAAAGCCAACAGGCGCAATTGAGCGCCAAGCCCGAAGACTTGCCCGCCCTCACTGCCGAGTTTGCCGCCAAAAACGCGTCTTTAAGCGCTGATCTGAAAAAATACCAGAATGAATTGGGCAAGATTAAAACCGTAAACTTGTTTGATAAGCAAAAAGAGCAAAAAGACTTGGATGACGTGGTCGCGCAGGTGCGCCTACGTTTGGCTGAATTGCGTAATGAAACCAATAATGACCCGCTCGCCATCAAGGCGCGGGTGGAGTTTGACAACGCCGACACCCTTAAAAAATTGCGCAGTGCCGGGCAAGGCGGTTTGGCTGGTGACTATGTCAACGCCTTGTCGGCGGCGGAACAGGCCAAATCCATCCAGGATGATATAGGCCTCGCGCAACAGCGCACCCAAACTCAAGAGACGCGGATTAACTTGCTGCAACAATCGGGCAGCCTGAGTAAGTTCCAAGCCCAGCAACAATTGAAAGCCCTTTATCAGCAACAGGCCGATGAAATCGACCGATTATCTGAAAAACTGTCGGCCTTGGGCGATAACCCAGGCATGGACGACCTTAAGTTAAAGGCGCTTGACGCTAAAAACGCCGCCATCCAACTGCGGCTAACGCTACCCAGTCTAAAAACCCAGCTGGTTGATGCCGGACAAGCGGCGGCGATTAATGGCATGGCAAACGCTATGGTTAACTTGACTAATGAAACCCAAACGGCGGGGCAAGCCTTTGCCGGATTCGGTTTGTCAGTCGTTCAGGCAATCCAGCAGATTGCCGCCCAAAAATTGGCGGGGCAAATTTTAGGCGCGGTTTTTAACATGGCGAGTTTGCCTTTATCCGGTACGGGTTCAACCGCCACCGCCACAAGCTTTGGCGGTGGGTCTTTGTTCAAGCAGATAGATGGCGCGGTTGGCTCTTCATTGCCTGGGGCTTTTGCGGCGGGCGGGTATATCGACAACGCGCTGAAAATTCCTTTGCCGCCGCGTAAATTTGCGGTCGGCGGATTGATTACGGGCCCTGGCACTGAAACTTCGGACAGCATCAACGGCCTGTTGCCGCCTGGCAGTTTTGTCATTAAGGCCGCCTCGGCCAAGCCTGTATTATCGTCACTACAGGCATTGGTCAAAAACGTGCAAGACGGTGTCCCACCCGCTGGCGGCGTACCCGTGCGCCTGTCAAACAACGAGTTTTTAGTGCCGCCTGAGGCTGTCAAAAGATATGGCTTGCCGTTTTTTGACCATATCAACAAGACGGGGGCGTTGCCTAAAAACAATCTGGCAAAAATCAATTTAAAAGCCGTCCTCAGTGATAAGCCACCCGCCGCGCTGCAACGTGCGGCGGGTGGCTTGGTCGGGTCATCGGCCAGCGTTGCCGCGCCGCCATCGTCCGGCAACGCCATCAGTTTTAACCTGCCTATCAATATAACCAATAACAATGACAACCCGTCTGGCTCCGCCCCCGGCAAGCTTGACGTTGGCCTGTTACAGGCCTTTGCCAAGGACTTACAAAGCCAAGTCGATGCCCGTGTCCAGCATCACATGCGCCCTGGCGGGTTGCTTTATAGCGTGTTTAGGAAAGGCTGATGGAAACGTTTCAATGGATGCCGACCGGAGCCGAGCTTGAGCGCACCCCCCGCGTTTTGTCGGCGCAATTTGGGGATGGTTACGCTCAGGACAGCGCGGACGGGCTAAACAGCAACCTGCAAAAATGGTCGCTGGAATTTAATGATATTTTGGCGGAAACGGGCATGGCTATAGACGATTTTCTCACGGCGCGTAACGGTGTCGAACGCTTTTATTTTGTCAATCTGCGCACTGAAACCCTAACCGTTAAATGTAAGACGTGGAAGGTTAAGGATATTGGCAACCGTAAGGTCAATGTGACCGCCACTTTTGAACAAATGGTCGGGTGATTTATGGTGTTTACGCAAGAGGCACAGGGGCTTGTCACCAGCGCATTTGTTGAGCTGTTTGAGCTGGATTTAAGCAAGATTGCGCCCACGTTGCCGACAGACCAACAAATCTTGCGCTTTAGCGCACAAAAAAACGAGCGGGGCTTGGATGTGGTTTGGCAAGGCCACACGTATCTTGCTTACCCTATCCAAGCCAGCGGCTTTAACATCAATGGCAACAATTCACCGCCTAGGCCAACCATTAAGGCGGCAAATTTAAGCGGCATTTTGACTGATTTGTGCTTGGCCCATAATGACTTGATTGGCGCAAAACTGATACGCCACCGCACCTTCGCCAGATTTTTGGATGCGGTAAATTTTAGTGCCGGCAACCCTAATGCCGACCCCGACAGCCATTATCCCGATGACGTTTTTTTTGTTGAGCGCCGCGCCTTGGAAAATAACGCCTTTATAGAATGGGAACTGCGCTGGCCGTATGATTTGGAGGGGGTGGTTTTGCCAGGGCGCGTTATCACCGAGGACATTTGCGTGTCTGTCTATAAATCGCCCGAATGTACTTGGATACCCAACGGCCATTATTTTGATGTGACAGACCAGCCTTGTGCGGCCGGCAATGATGACTGTTCGCATAAGATAACTGGGTGTAAGTTGCGGTTTGGGGCTAAGGTTGATTTGCCTTTTGGCGCGTTTCCGGGCGCGGGCATGGTGCGGCAATGATAAATGCAGCGTTATTGGCGGCGGTGCGTGGCCATGCGGCGGCCTGTTATCCGCAGGAGTGTTGCGGGCTGATTGTCGGGGAGGGCGATAGTTTGTGTTATCACCCTTGCCGTAATAGCGACTTGTTTCCGGCGCGACAATTTACCGTTGATCCGCTGGACTGGGTCGCGGCTGAAGAGCGCGGCGTTATCCGTGCCGTGTGCCATAGCCACCCGAACCGCGCCCCACAGCCGTCCGCCGCTGATAAGTTGGGCTGTGAACAAAGCGGCTTGCCGTGGGTGATCGTCAGCGTGCCTGGCGATGCTTGGACGGTATTAACGCCATCGGGTTTTTGTGCGCCGTTGCTTGGTCGGGATTTTGTCTGGGGCGTGTTTGATTGCTTTACGCTCGTGCGTGATTACTATCGGGAGGTAGTCGGCATCACGTTACCGGACGCGGAGCCGTACAGTTACAATTTTTGGAAAAACGGCGAGGCCTTGTATGAACAGCGTTTGGAGGCGTTTGGCTTTATAAGGCATGGCCAAGGCGAAGAATTACGGGCGCATGATGTGCTGTTGATACCCATCCGCTCCACCATCGCCAACCATGCGGCCATTTATCTGGGTGACGGCCAGATAGTGCACCACTTGGAAGGCCAGCTTTCCCGCCGTGACCTTTATGGCGGCTTTTGGCAGAAAAACACCCGATTTATTGCGAGACATAACGCTTTATGCTGACAACGATCAAGCTTTACGGACATTTGCGCCAACAGTTCGGTGCAGTTTTTAATTTCGATATTGGCCGGATCAGCGAGGCCGTCAACGCCTTGGATTGTAACCTGCCGGGGTTTCGCGCCTATCTGCTTGCCCATTCTGAACCCGGTTATAGGATAGTGGTCGATGATGCCCCCGTTATGGCGTTGGAGGAGCTTAATTTTGCCGTGACCGTACACCGCACCATTAAGATAGTGCCTGTCGTGCAAGGCGCGGGTGATGGCAAAATCATCGGCCAGATTATTGTCGGCGTGGTGTTGGTGGCCTTGGCCGCGTTTGGTGGCGTGGCGGTGGCGGCGGAGTATTTGGGCGCCAGCGCCGCCACGGCCTCCAGCCTTTCGGTGGGGGTCGGTTTGGCTGGCCTGAGCATGGTAGCGGGCGGTGTCACGCAATTGTTAAGCTCCGTGCCGTCATCAGCCTCCCGTCAGGCAAACAATACGGTGTTTAATGGCGGCCAAGCGACCATCCAACAGGGGCTACGGGTGCCAATCTGCTATGGAACGATCATGGCCGAAGGCTTGCCCGTTTCGGTTAGGCTGGTGGTTGAAAATGGTTAAGTTAGCAATACGCGGCGCGGGTGGCAAAAGTGGCGGCGGTGGCGGCCATGAGTCGGACGACACTTTATTTTCTAATGCGTACATTGAGTTGGTCGAGGCGGTTAGCGAGGGTGAAATCGCCGGTTTGTTGTTGGGTTCGCAAAGCGTGTATTTGGACAGCGTACCGATAACGGCAGCCGATGGCACCCAAAACCACCAATGCGCTTGGGATCAGCGGTTTGGCTTGCAAAGCCAAGCGGCGTTTACGGCCATCCAGAACGTCAGCGCCGAGTTGGCTATCGGTGTCGAGGTGCAGGTCGATGTGCCGCATACTGAAATCATTGACGACACCTCAGCCGATTATGCCGTGGTGACAATGGGCTTTCCGCGCATGATGACGATTGACGGCAGCGGCAATGTCAATGGTGCGCGGGTTGAGTTCAAGATTGAATGCCAAGACACCGGCACTACTGGTAGCCCCTACGTCTTGGTGTCAAGGAACACGCAGCGCACGGTCGGCGGTTATGACGGTGGCCATGATTATTATGCCTCGCCAGCTTATGCGTTTTCCGCTGAAATCCATATAAATTCAAATTCGGGCGATCCGGTCGCCATTTTGTATTCAACGGACGGCGGCACGTTTACAGCGTTGGAAACCGTGGAAATGGTGGCTAACAGCGGCCTCTTTTATTGGTGGCAATGGCCGTATTCGGCCACGACGGTCGTCAATTTTGATGAAGGCCAATATTATTTGCGGCTACCCGCCAACAGTTCGGTTGTCTGGTACAGCTTCACCGCCGCCGCCAATGCGGTCGTTGACGGCAAATGTGGCAGCCGCTACCAAAAACAGTACCGCTTCCCTTTGGCAGGTGTGGGGCCTTGGTCGGTGCGTGTGACCCGCATCACACCGACCAGCACCAGCGCCAAGCTATCGGATCAGGTGTTTGTTGACAGTTTGCGTACCGAAACGGCGGTGCGCCTGATTTATCCCAACACTGCGCTGGTTTATCTGAAACTATTGGCGAAGGAATTCGGCAACCCACCCGCCCGCCGCTATTTGCTTAAGGGCATTAAGGTGCTGGTGCCTGACAATTATGACCCGATGGGCCGCAGTTATGCGGGGCTATGGACAGGCGGCTTTAAGGTGGCCTGGACGGATAATCCGGCCTGGTGTTTTTATGACCTGTGCACCAACACCCGCTACGGGTTGGGTAACTATATTTCGCCGTCCGACATAGACAAATGGGCATTGTACAAAATCGCCCAGTATTGTGATGGCTTGGTCGATTCTGGCCGCCGCACGGATGGCGGGGCGGTGGTTTACGAGCCGCGTTTTACGCTTAACGTCCAGATAAAAGACGGGATTGATGCTTACACTTTGCTGAAAAATTTGGCCTCGGTATTTAGGGGCATGGCGTATGTGGTGAATGGCTTGGTGACGGCCAGTTGCGATATGCCCAGCGATCCGGTGAAGCTATTTACACCCGCCAATGTTGTCAATGGCGCATTTGAGTTTACCGGATCAGGTGGCGTGGCACGAAAATCGGTGGCCTTGGTGCAATGGGCAGACCCTTTCGACCATTACAACCTTAAGGTCGAATATGTTCCAGACCGCGCCAAAATTGCCCGTTATGGGGTTAATAATGACGAGGTGGTGGCGTTTGGCTGCACGTCACGCGGACAAGCCCACCGCCTGGGCAAGTGGATTTTAATCGATGGCGAAACCGTCACGTTTAGCGTCGGCCATGATGCCGCTTTGGTCAAACCGGGCGACATCATCCAGTGCATGATCCCTTTGCGCAACCAAGGCAAACGCCTGGGGGGGCGTGTCAAATCAATCGATGGCAGCACTGTTGTTTTGGATTCGCCCATCACCCTGATGGCCGGCCATCGGTATATGTTGTATGTCGCTTTG
>JAQTNZ010000066.1 GCA_028713595.1 Methylovulum sp.
GGTTTTTATCCGCTGGAAGTGCTAAATCCGGTCATAGTCAATGGCTTGCAAACTACCCATGTCCTTTATGAAATTTATCAACAAGACAAAGCACGGCTTAATGGCGTTTTTGTGGTGGTCAGGCTATATGAAACCACTGATAACGAGTTAATTGAAAAAATCACCAATGCCACTAATACCCAATCGCCGATCAATTTCCGCGATAAAATCAGCACCCGCAGCTTCAACGATTACACCCAAGACGTTTTTGCCAACGCGGGCATTGGTTATTTGTGCAAACGCGGTGAAACATTTGACAACCGGCTCAGTATGGCCTTGAAAAAATCAGTGCATAGCGAAACAGTACTAAAGTTTTGGTATGCGACCTTTTATGAGCAGCCAGAACGCGCCAAAAGCACTAAATCCAAAGTACTGGAAGAGCTTTTTGATGCCACCACCAATAAAAATAATAAATTATACCCTTTATTTAAAGGCAACAAGGATTCGCCAATTTACCAGCAATTGCTGGAAACTTTTTGGATTTATGATTTTGTGGTGACACAACGGCAAACCCAAGCCCATACCAGCGATTTTGTCTTGTTTACCGATGAATTATTGGCTTATGGCGTGTATAAGCTACTCAAAAAATCCGGGGGCTTTGCCCAAGAGCAGTTGGCGGGGGCCTATCAAACTATCTATGAGGCTATCCCCGCTTGTATCGGGCGCGAACAACAATTAAAAGCCAAAAACCAATCAACTTATTCGCATAACGATTATTTTAAGTCGGTAAAGTCACGTTTCCACTTGAATGACATCTTAGAACTTAGCGAAGACACACTTTATTGAATCACCATGAAACCCACCAAACTCTACGGCCTGCACTCCGTGCAAGCCGCGCTCGATTACTCCCCCAAATCCATCAACAAAGCTTGGGTAGACACCCAGCGCCAAGACAAACGCCTAAGCCAAGCCATTGAAGCGTTGCTTGATTTAGGCATAGAGCCGGAAAAAGTCGAACGGAAAAAGCTCGATAAATTTGCCGAAGGCAATAACCATCAGGGCATTGTCATTGAAGTGGATATGCCGGGCGAATTGTCCGAGCATGAGCTGAAAACCGCCGTGGAAAACCTCACCAGCACGGCTTTATTTCTGGTGCTGGACAACGTTCAAGACCCGCATAATTTGGGTGCATGTTTGCGCACCGCCGATGCCACTGGCGTACACGGGGTAATTATCACTAAAGATAACGCTACGGGCATTACCCCGACGGTGTGCAAGGTTGCCTGTGGTGCGGCGGAAACGGTGCCTGTCTACCAAGTGACCAATCTGGCCCGCACCTTGCGCTGGTTAAAAGACCAAGGCTTATGGGTGATGGGGGCAGCGGGCGAGGCGACCCAAACCGCCTACCAAGCGGATTTTACCGTGCCGCTGGCGTTGGTGTTGGGTGCCGAAGAAAAGGGCCTGCGCCGTTTGACCCGTGAACAATGCGATGTGCTGGTGAAGTTGCCGATGCTGGGGCAGGTGGAAAGCCTGAATGTGTCGGTGGCGACTGGCGTGTTGTTGTACGAAGTGGTCAGGCAGAGACACCAGCCATGAGCATGGCGCGTCCTTTAGTGCTGGAAGGCCATGCGTTAAGCTGCATCCGTGATGATAGGGTGTTGTTTCGCGAATTGGCCTTTCAGGTCAAAAATCGGCAAGTGCTGTTGTTGGAAGGCCGTAATGGCAGTGGCAAGACTTCGCTACTGCGGATTTTGTGCGGATTCCGCGAGCCGGATGCCGGGGAAGTACGCTGGTGCGGCGAGCCAATCACAGACGTGCAATACCGTATGGATATGGCCTATATCGGGCATTTGGAAGGCATTAAAAAAGAGCTGACTGTTTTAGAGAATTTAAAAGTGGCGTTGGCTTTGGCGCAAGCCGGAACGTGCAATATCCAAGAAGCTTTGGCACGGGTGCAATTGGCGGGCTTTGATGATGTGCCCGCACAAGCCTTGTCCGCCGGACAAAAACGCCGTTTGTCATTGGCCCGGTTGCTGATGACCCATAACGCCTTGTGGATCTTGGATGAGCCATTTACCGCGTTGGACAAGCAGGGCATTGCCTTGATTGAACAATTGATGATGGAACATTGTGACCAAGGCGGTATGATTGTGTTAACCTCTCACCATGAACTGAATTTGCCCACTGTGGACGTGCAACGTATCCGTTTATCCTAATGTCTTTAACTGCCGCCTTTTTTGCCATTATCCGGCGTGATTTGATTTTAGCCTTGCGCCGCCGCTCGGAAATCGCCAACCCGCTGTTCTTTTTTGTCTTGGTGATTACCTTGTTCCCGCTCGGTGTCGGTGCCAAGCCGCATTTGTTACAGACGATTGCACCGGGCATTATCTGGGTGTCGGCGTTGTTGGCGGCGATGTTGTCATTGGACAGCTTGTTCCGCTCGGACTTTGATGATGGCTCGCTGGAGCAACTGTTGTTAAGCCCGCATCCGGTATCGGTGTTGATTTTAGGCAAGGTGTTTGCCCATTGGCTGGTAACAGGCTTGCCGTTGTTATTGGTTGCACCGTTGTTGGCAGTATTTTTAGGGATGCCGGCAGGGTCTTTAGGGATTTTGCTGTTGACCTTGTTACTGGGTACGCCGGTGTTAAGCCTAATCGGGGCGATTGGAGTCGCGCTTACGGTGGGCTTGCGGCGCGGGGGCATGATTTTGTCGCTGTTAGTGCTGCCCTTGTATGTGCCGGTGCTGATTTTTGCCAGCAACGCCGTGGCTATGGCCGCCAGCGGCTTGCCCGTAGGGCCGCAGCTTAATATTTTGATTGCCATCTTATTGATGGCCTTGACCCTAGCGCCGTGGCCGACAGCGGCGGCGTTAAAAATGAGCGTCAGTTAAAGGGGCAGACGCCACCCAGACAGGGTAGTGTCTGCCAACCATTTAAAAACGCTTACTGGGCGCAATATTGCCAAGTCGGTACGGCGGTTTCTATAACATAAGGCGTAGATGGCGATAAGATAAATTCGCTGGCCCCTTGCTCTGCCGCACCCGGAGTTTTGCTGGCATATTTCCAATCGAAAGTATAGCCTAGGCCTGTCCAAGGCACTTGCGGTGAATTACGAAAGCTCTTGTAGTAAACGTTTTTATAAAACGCCGGATAGTCCTTAATGTTTTTCACCACTGGGGGGGTGCTGCCAAAATTAAGGTTACAGCTACTGTCATTGGTTTCTGGGTCAACACAAGGGCGGAATATATCGCTAGGGTTTACCCATAATTCGACAAACACATCATAAGTCCAATCAGAATCCAGGCCTAAGCGCTGTTTCAGGCGATAATCCAGGGCGGCGGGTGTGGCATTGGGATGGTCAGTCAAATACTGATGGCAAAATGCCTGCATTTTAGGAGCCAGCGTCACCCAGGTCACATAGTCTTCACTTGAAGACGTTTGGGTATAGGGCAGCAAAAAATTTTGGTACGCGCTTTGCGATTTCCAAGTGACGACTTTAATCAGCGTCTTATCGGCATTCCAAACCAATGAGTTATTGTCTGGGGAGATGACATCAAGGTTAGTGACCAGTTCGCCAGTTTCCGGCAGTGTCGCATCTTGGTTGGCAAGATTGTATTTGGCAGGTGGAGTCGCCAAAGCTGTTTGTGCAGCCAAGATGACAAGCAGGGCGGATAGTAATAGTGATTTCTTCATAAGCCGTCTCAAGATAATAATAGGGAAGATAATAGTGCAAGAACCCCTCGAGTGGGTTCGTTGGCTAGGATAATGGAAAAAAATTAATACTTCTATGAACTATTACCTTTATACTCGATAGACTGGTTTTTTATTTTTGTTGGGCGGGAAACGATTTATCAAAAAGTAACTAAAAATATAAAGGCTAGAGGGGCCCAAACTATTTTTCGGGGATAACTAAGTGATTTAAAAACAGGCCACCCACCTTGGATTGACTGATTTTTTATCGCCTAATAGCAACACGAACCGCGTAACAAGCCGCTTTTAATTGGCTAAAATAAAAATGCAACACACTGTTTTAACTCGCGTAAATTACGCCCTCGCACTTTACATACCCTAATAACCTTGATCTGGAGCAACGTATTATGGCATCACCGAAGTATCTGTCTATTTTTTCACCGGCCACCAAGCAACAACGGCAGGAGAATTTTGCCGATTATTGGGAGTTTACTCAAAAACACGGTGGGGAGTTGTTTGAAGCCGAAAAGGATTTGGCTAAAAAAAATGCGCGTTTGCAGCATTTTAAAGATAATCCGGTTAAGTTGCGCACCCCGTTGGCCGACCCCGAGGCGTTCTACCGTAACTATGTGGTCATGAAAGATGATCCTAAGTCGTTGCCGCCCATTATTTTGATGCTGACCAGCATGTATAAGTTTGCCCGCCATGAATGGGTGGGTATTAAAGGGGCTTGGGATGTGGTGCCGGATATGGCCCATTCGCACAGTGTCGAAGACAAAATCAGCCGAGTGCATCTGGCGGAAGAATTTTGCCATTGGCGCTTATTTGACGAAATGTTGCGTACCTGCGGTTTGGATAAGGTGGAATGGGTATCCTTGGAGCCGCTGAAAGAATGGGTTTACGAGCAGTTCCCCAAATTGCCTGGCTTTCTGATGGATTCTCCGGCCTTTGTCACCGAATTGATGGGCGTAACCTACTATTTTCATCTACACAGCCTATTCGACAAGCTGTTGGCGGACGAGCCGGAAGTTTGCCAACGTTTGCATGAGTTGCTGGATGAAATTACCATTGATGAAATCGCCCATGTCGGCCAACGCCGCAATTTTATCGGCCCAGTAGGCATGAAAGTGTCAAAATGGCTGGTGCGGCCTTTATATAAGCTGTTCTTTGCTGACATCCCCGAAACGGCGATATTGTTTAATATCGAACAAATGGTTAAGGATGGTGAGGGCTTTGATTTTAATGAAGTTCCTGAATATATGGTTGAGCTGAGCTGGATACCTTCTTATTGCAAAGCGTAATTTAGGCGACAAGCTCCTTAGAAAGGTTCAAAGTAGACGACAGTTTGCTTTGAACCTTTCTTTATTTTACGGGTAATACGTTTTTGATTTCTTTTAAAATAGTCTATTGTTATGTTTTTAATTCCTGATCCGGTCGGTCGGTTTTTTCACCGCATGGCTTCGCCGCCACATTTTTACGCATTCACTGAGAAGCTGATGCCTTGGTTGGTGGGGATTTTTTTAATTTTGCTGGCTTGTGGCTTATATGGCGGCTTATACCTAGCGCCGCCCGATTATCAGCAAGGTGATAGCTACCGTATCATTTACATCCATGTGCCGAGCGCGTGGATGTCCTTGTTCATTTATATAGTCATGGCGACCACAGGTGCTATTGGCTTAATTTGGCGTATCAAGCTGGCCGAAATTGTCGCCATCAGCAGCGCTTCCGTGGGGGCGAGCTTTACCTTTATCGCCTTAGTGACCGGCTCGCTATGGGGTAAGCCCATGTGGGGGGCGTGGTGGGTTTGGGATGCGCGGCTAACTTCCGAATTGGTCTTGCTGTTTTTGTACTTGGGCGTAATAGGTTTGTATAACGCGATAGACGACAAACGCACCGCTTCCAAAGCGGTGGCGATTTTGGCTTTGGTCGGCGTGGTCAACATACCGATCATCCATTATTCGGTGGAATGGTGGAGCACCCTGCACCAAGGGCCCACCGTCACTAAAATGGACAAGCCCTCCATCCATGTCAGTATGTTAGTGCCGCTGTTGCTGATGGCACTGGCGTTCAAGTTTTATTATGTCATTGCCATGCTGCAACGGGCGCGGCTAGAGTTGCTGCAACGCGAACGCACCGCCAATTGGGTCAAAAAAATGGTCACGGAGCAAGTGCAATGACCCTACAAGAATTTTTCGCTATGGGCGGTTACGCCTTTTATGTCTGGACGAGTTACGGCATCTGTTTTCTGGTGTTGCTGGCTAACATCGTCCTGCCGATTATCCGGCGCAAACAGTTTTTACGGCAACTGGCACTCAAACAAAAACGGCAAAACTTATAACACTCAGCATTATGAAACCAGCAAGACGACAACGCTTAATCTTAATTTCGTTAATGGTCGCAGGTGCCGCCTTAGCGACCGCCTTCGCGCTGAAATCCTTTAACGAAAACCTCATGTACTTTTTTTCCACCACCGATGTCAGCGCGGGCAAAGCCCCTAAAGACGCATTGTTCCGCTTAGGCGGCATGGTCGTTAAAGGCTCGGTGCAACGCCCGGGTGACGGCCTGACCGTCCATTTTAAACTGACCGATTTCAGCAAGGAAGTCGCGGTAGAATACACCGGCATCCTACCGGACTTATTCCGCGAAGGCCAAGGCATTGTCGCCAACGGCAAACTGGATAACCGAGGCGTGTTTGTCGCCGAGGAAGTGCTGGCCAAGCATGACGAGAATTACATGCCGCCGGAAGTTAAGGCGAGCTTGAAAGCCGCCGTAGAGCAAAAAAAGCCATAAGCCATTCACTTTAGATTAAATAAGATACGATGCTAACCGAATTACACGTTGCAAATTTTAAAGCATGGCAAGCCTTGGATATTCAACTAGGACGTGTCACGGGTTTATTTGGCACAAACAGTTCGGGTAAGACTAGCATCTTGCAATTTTTGTTGCTGTTAAAGCAGACTAAAAATGCGACGGATAGGGGGATAGTTTTAGATTTAGGTAGCCAAGGCCAGTTGGTTAATTTGGGTACATTTAAGGATTTGATTTATGGGCATGACGAAAGCTTGCCTTTAACGTGGCAAATAAAATGGAAGCTGGATGAGGCATCAAAAAACTTTAAATCCAGACGCATTCTAAGGCGTGCAAGTAATGCCATTGATTTGGAAACAAATGCAGAAATTTTATTTAAAGATAAAGAAATGAAACTGCATTTTTTAAGCTATCATTTTGATTTTCTTTGTTTTGAAATGAAGTTAAAAAATAGGGGTTATGAACTTATAGCCGCCAATAATCGAAATAATGTTGTATATAAACAGACGTCTGATGTAAGCGAACCTCCTAGTAATAAAACCCACTTACTTACAGGCAAAAAGTATTTTTTTGGGCTGGATTCAGATAGAATTTTATCAGTAATCGAATCTGCATACGAAGACATGATGGATCAAATCTACTACCTCGGCCCGTTACGCGAATATCCAAAGAGGGAGTATCAGTGGTCGGGTTCAGGTCTAACAGATGTAGGCTATCGTGGCGAAGGGACAATTAATGCGATATTGTCCGCCACCTTTCGCGGGGAAACCAGAACCCTAAGCGATACGGACGAGCCTAAGCCTTTTCAGGAAATCATTGCCTATTGGCTTAAACAATTAGGTTTGATCTATACCTTTGCCATTAAAGAACTTGCCGAAGGTTCCAGCTTATATCGGGCGATAGTCAAACGCGACCCAGAAAGCCCCGAAGCGTTTTTGACCGATGTCGGTTTCGGTGTTTCCCAAGTGTTACCCGCCTTGGTCTTGCTTTATTATGTGCCGGAAGGCAGTACGGTATTGATGGAACAGCCGGAAATTCACTTACACCATACGGTGCAAAGCGGCCTTGCCGATGTGATTTTCCAAATTGCAAAACACCGGAATATCCAGGTCATAGTCGAAAGCCATAGCGAGCATTTATTAAGGCGTTTCCAGCGGCGTGTCGCCGAAGCGCACTATCCAGCCGAAGATATAAAGTTGTATTTTTGTGCAAATAGCCAAGGTAAGGCGACCTTAGCCGATTTGGACATTGATGAGTTCGGCGAGATCAGAAATTGGCCGGAAAACTTTTTTGGTGATGAAATGGCGGAAATTGCCGCCACCCGCATAGCGGCATTAAAACGCAAAATGCAAGCCGTTTAAGCCGATGCCGGAAATACTCGTCATTGACACCAATGTGGCGATTAGTGCGAATGGCAAAAATACCCACGCCTCTTTAGCTTGCCAATTGGCTTGTATCGAGCTATTGATGGCCTGCAAAAACCTATCTGTTGCCATTGATGAAACCGGGTTAATTATGGACGAGTATAAAAAACATTTAAGCCACGCTGGTCAACCGGGGGTCGGTGATATGTTTTTTAAATATTTGCATGATTACCAATATACTAGCGATAACATCCGCTTAGTTACCATCACTCAATCAAATGATGGCGGCAAGGGGTTTGCCGAATTGCCCCGCAATTCGCTTGACGCATCAGACCGTAAATTTTTAGCCACTGCCGTGGTTGCCAAAGCAATGCTTATTAATGCCACCGATAGTGATTGGGCCCAGCAGCATGAATTGCTTGAATCCTTACACATCAAGATTAAACAATTGTGTCCAGAACATAGCTGTAAGTGACCACTCTCATTATCAGCAATAACTTTATCCATCCAAACCAGTAATACCAGGATTCCAATGATCCCAGAACTAGGCCACTTTTCCCTTATCCTCGCCCTGTGTATGGCACTGGTGCTGGGTACTGTACCCATTATCGGCGCTTTCAGGGCTCAAGCGGGCTGGATAGCCGTGGCACGGCCCGCCGCTTTTGCACAGTTATTGTTCATTGCCATTGCTTACGGTTGTTTGACCTATAGCTGCATTGTCCATGATTTTTCCGTGGCTTATATCGCCCATAACTCCAATACCGCCCTGCCGGTGTTATACCTGATTTCAGGCGTATGGGGGGCGCATGAAGGCTCGTTATTGCTATGGGCTTTGGTATTGGCGTGTTGGACGGGTTTGGTGGCGCAGTTTAGCAAAACCATCCCCGAGGCCACGGTGGCGCGGGTGTTGGGAGTGATGGGCTTGGTGTCCATCGGCTTTTTGTTGTTCTTGCTACTGACTTCCAACCCGTTTGAACGCCTGTTTCCGGCTCCCCTAGAAGGGCGGGATTTGAACCCCTTACTACAAGACCCCGGTTTGGCGATCCATCCACCGATGCTGTACATGGGCTATGTTGGCTTTTCGGTCGCCTTTGCCTTTGCGATTGCCGCGCTATTGGAAGGCCGCTTGGATGCCGCTTGGGCCCGCTGGTCGCGGCCTTGGACGAATATGGCGTGGATGTTTCTGACCTTAGGTATAGCCTTGGGCAGTTGGTGGGCGTATTACGAGCTAGG
>JAQTNZ010000067.1 GCA_028713595.1 Methylovulum sp.
GCCCAAAAGGCTGGCACGGACGGATTAAGCCGATAGCGGAGCTTAGGCGGCCCCACAGCATTTTTTATATTTCTTGCCGCTACCGCAATGGCAAGGGTCGTTGCGGCCTAACTTAAGCGTATTGACAACGGGCGTGGCCGCCGCTTTCGGCGCGTTTGCCAACATCACTTTAGTGCCATAAATTTGCAGGGTTTTTACGGCAATCGGCACGTTAGGGAACAGGGAGGCGGCCAGCATATCATCGTTGGCTTCTTCGCCCTGTTCGGTAATCAGCTTCTTAAGTTCGGCGATTTTCGCCTTGTCAAACGTGCTGAAATCTTTGGTTATCATACATACGAACAGCTTGGCGCTATTGCGGATAGCCAGCAAATCATGATCGTTAGCTCTTAAGCGTTCGCTTTTTTTGCCAAACCAGAACTCTTCGTTAATCAACAGGCCAATATAAAAGCCTTGGCACCAGCCGTAAGCGGCTTCCGCCATCGCATCATCAAGCTGGTCAAAATCGTAGGGGAAGTTTAACTGGTTGTTTACAAACAACTCGTGGTACGCCTCATGCACAGCGGCAGCGGCGGTGTCCAGGCCATTGATCTGGTTTTCGGTCAAGGGGGGGCGTTCGCCATAAAAAAGAGCCGATAGCCAGACTAACGGATTGTTTTTATTAGGCGTAATCATTTGTGCATAGAACAGGCCACGGATTTCATCAAGGCCCAGATGCTTTTCCTCGTCAACAATATCGGTCAGACAATTTTCTAAGCTGTGCTCGAGGTCGTTCAATAAATTCTTGTCAATCATAAGAGTTGTTTTAATTATTATAAGTATGTTAAAAGTTACGGCCTACAGAGCCAATCCCCCTGCCGCGTAACTTATCAATAGTTTATTGCAGGCTGGGTTTTGAATACAAATTATTAAACAAGCGCACCACCACAAACAGCATGGTTTTGGTCAAATCCACCGTGCTCCCGTCATTTTGGTTATCTGCCGCCAAATCATCAACGCCTTCGTTTAAAAATTGCAATAACGCGTTTTGCTGCACTTCGCCCGGCTTAGGCTTAAAAAAATCTTCCTTGATACGTTGGCTGCGTTTGTCATTGATAAAGCGGCCTTCCATCAACGGCTTCAACTCCTTATCCAGCAGCCCCGCCTGCCTTTCCATCCACGTCGGGTCGTCTTTGTATTTGGGCAGGTTGCCAAACACTTTTTTATAAACACAGGCGATGTCAAAGCATAAATCCATAAACAAATTCGCCATGTCTTCATTGCGCTCGGCAATAATCGATGGGAACGTTTTGAAAATGGTTTGGAAAAACATCGGCTGGTCAATCTCAAGCTGGATCATCAGGCGCTTACCGCTCTCCTGATCCATGCTCCTGGCATATTCCAGAGCTTGGTAAAGCTCTTGTGTGTAAAGTACGTGCATCTTTGTCCTGTGATTTATCGGTAAAATAAACCGCTATCATATCATGATGGACGGGGTTTGCTGGGCAGGGAAAGATAGAAAGTATTGCCATCATCTGGTTGTGACATTAGTAAAAATTTATGGAAAATAGTTTGATTGGTTGGTGTGACTTGGTAATTTGAAATTTAAAATAAATTTATGCCCTTTTTAACGTATCCAGTGTCTCTTTATTTTAATGTAAAATTTCTTGTTTTAACTCCTCAATTGAGGGAGAATAACAGGAAATAAATTAGAGGTAAGTTAATGTCTGCACAGCTAAATATTTTTACAAAATCTAAAGAAGTCGAAGACCAACTATCTTTACTTAATACACCAATTGAAATTTTGATAGAAACCTTAAAAAAAGGACAAGCTGCTAGAAATACAGCAACAAAATATGATCCGCCTAATACGGCAGGAAATAATGCACACTCAGGAACTGTAAGAGCATTAAGAGAGTTCTTAATTCCCTTAGGCTGGATAAAAAATCAGATTCGCAATGTATCTCTCACAAGCAACCCCCAAAATTCTGTTTCAATTGTTGTGTACAGTGGTGATATAAATGTAGGCATTGACGATAATGGAGCGACTCCAAGTACAAGAAACCGCAAAGGAAAGCAAGCACAATTATATACTCAAAAAAACTTTGATATTTTCGATACTTTTTATGAATACGACATCGAAAAGCCTGAATATGAAACCTGGGTGCTTCTGTATTACTATGACTCTAAAAATGCCCAGATAAGAGCTGAGCTTTCTTTGCCCATTAATATGAGTAATCGTGGTTATATTGATGGTTGGAGCAAAAGAATAATATTAGGCCCAATTCTACTTAATAAAACAACCCCGCCAGATTTTGATAATTCTCAAGATTTCGATATTCCGATAAAGCGTCGTAAAAAATGACTTCATTAGATTTCAATCCTAAAAGATTAAAATTAGCTAGAGCTAGGCGATCTTTAACTATTAAATTATTAGCCGAGGCTATCGGCATGACTAGCAGAATAGTTTCAGCATATGAAAATGGTAGTAGTGAGCCGCCAGCTTCTACATTAAAAAATATTGCACTAACTCTCAATTATCCAGAAGCATTTTTTATGGATGAATATATTGAAGAGATTGATTATGAATGCGTAAGTTTTCGCTCAATGAAAGCAATGACAGCTTTGCAAAGAAATGCTGCATTAGCTGCTGCGCAAATAGCTATGCTATTCAATGATTGGCTTGAAGCTAATTTTGAATTACCAATATCAGACTTATGTAATTTTCGTGAAAGTGAAATTGAAAATCCAGAAACTGCCGCGCGTGTTTTACGAGAAAAATGGGGGTTAGGTGAATTGCCTATAAAAAATATGATCCATTTACTTGAGGCTAAAGGTGTTAAAGTTTTTTCGCTTGCCGAAAAAAATAAAGAGGTAGATGCCTTTTCTTTCTGGAAAAACGGAACCGCATTTATATTTTTGAATACCCAAAAATCAGCAGAACGTAGTCGCTTTGATGCTGCGCATGAACTAGGTCATTTGTTGTTACATAAACATGGAACACAAATAAGTGAAGACAGTCAGCAAAAAGAGGATAAACGTGCTGTTGAAAGGGAGGCCGATAAATTTGCCTCAGCATTTCTTATGCCTGAAGCTAGTGTTAGAGCTAATGCGCATATTTTTGCAACAATTGAAGGTTTAATTCAATTAAAAAAAGTATGGCGCGTATCTATCGCGTCTTTAGTGCGTAGATTATTTGATCTAAAGTTGATAACTGAATGGCAATATAGAACATTAAATATAGAGATGTCTAAGCGAGGAATGTTAAAAAGAGAGCCAGAAGGGATTGACAAGGAAAAGTCACAAATTATCGATAAGGCCTTTAAAACTCTTTGGAAAGAAGGTATTACTCGAAAAGACATCGCTCGACAATTACATTTACCAATAGAAGAAATAGACCAACTTGCTTTTATCGGATTATCTGTTAGAAGTACGGAATCATCGGAATTTGATATAAATAAACGCCCCGAAACAGAGTTACGTTTAGTGGGATCATAGGATATATTTGAGGTAGAAGTGCATTACTTACGGTCGATACACTTCATTCAATAAATTTTATATCATTGTTTTATAAAATATATTTATGTATTTATCCATGATAAGGCACATTAAGATGCGGATAGTCCACAGTAACAAACTGTTAAGACAACAGCACTCTCCGGCAATTGATATAATATTGAGCTGATGCATATATTACCCATGTAATTGATGTCGTTACCCAAGCCCGCGCACTTCATCGTTATCAACCCGTTCATAAATCTCCGCCACCGTTAGGGTTAGGCCTATCGCTTCAAAGCATACGGTATCGCCCCAGAAATAATGCTGGGACACCCAGCCCGCGCTTTTCCGGCACACTTCCACATCGACAAAATCTTGCTCAATCAGCACATATTCCTGCAAGCTGGGCAGGCTTTGGTAGGCGTTGCGTTTGGTGGTTTCATCCATGCGCCGCGAGGATTTTGACAGCACTTCGACAATGAGCGTGGGGGCTTCGGTGTAGTAGTCGTTTGCGGTTTGCTCGTCGCAGATTACCATAGCATCGGGGTAAAAGAATTGGTTGCCGACTTTGATTTTTAAGTTGGAGGCATAAGGTATACACGGCTTGTTTTGCAAATGATTGCCAAAATGGCGGTAAACATTACCGGCAATCTTTTCATGATTCCGGCTTGCCCCTGCCATTGCATAGACCGCCCCATCCATATATTCATGGCGGATGTCGCTGATTAATTCACCCGCCAAATACTCTTCTTCACTAATCCACGTTTCTTTCGCTTTTAAGTTCGCTGACATGGCCGCCCCCTACTCTTATACGGTTAAGCCCTAAGGCTTGTTGGCTAAAAATAATGGTTCTATATGTATTTTAGGGATTTTTGCCATTGATAAATATAGTGCAAAAAGACCTTAAACCTCATATAAAGCCTAAAAATCATCCTCACGAAAGGCCGCAACGGCAAACACTGCCCGTCCTTCATGAGGATAACCCCGTCATCACTCTCCGGCAATGGACATTTTCTCCAGCAATATCGAGCCGGTGCGGATGTTGCCGCGATAATCGACATCGTTACCGATGGCGACTATCTGCTTAAACATGTCCTTAAGATTACCGGCGATCGTGATTTCTTCCACCGGATATTGGATGATACCGTTTTCTACCCAAAAGCCCGCCGCTCCGCGTGAGTAGTCGCCTGTGACCATGTTTACGCCTTGACCCATCAGTTCGGTGACTAATAAGCCGGTGTCCATTTGTTTTAACAGCGCGGCAAAATCTTGCCCGCCTGGGGTGATGGTCAGGTTATGCACGCCACCTGAATTGCCGGTGCTTTGTAAGCCGAGTTTGCGGGCCGAATAAGTGCTTAACACATAGCCCCGGAGGATGCCGTCGCTGACCAAATCACGGGCTTGGGTCGCCACGCCTTCGCCATCAAAAGAGGCGCTGCCTAAGCCGCCCAATAAATAAGGCTGTTCGTAAATGTGGACAAAGTCAGGGAAGATTTGTGTGTCCAGCGCATCCAGCAAAAACGAGGATTTACGGTATAAGTTGCCACCGCTGATCGCGCCGATAAATGAGCCTAACAGGCCGGTGGCGACTTCTGCGCTGTACAGCACCGGACATTGGCGGGTGCTTAAGCTACGGGCCTCTAGGCGGCGGACAGTACGCTCACCCGCTTTAGCACCAACGCTGGCGGCGGATTCTAAGTTATTAGCATTTCTGGCGACGGTGTACCAGTAATCGCGCTGCATACTGTCGCCCCGTTGTGCCAACACCGAGCAGCTTAAGGAATGGCGGGTGGAGGCGTAGCCTTGCAAAAAAGCCTAAGGTGTTGCCTAAGACACGGACACCCTGATGGGTGTTGACCGAAGCGCCTTCCGAGTTGCTGATTTCAGGATGGAAGTTGCGGGCCGCGTCTTCACATTCGATAGCCAAGGCAATCGCTTGGTCAGCGCTGAGCTGCCACGGGTGATAAAGGTTAAGGTCAGGGAATTGGCTTTGCAACAAGCTGGGGTCAGGCAGGCCCGCGTACTCGTCCGCGCTGGTGTAACGGGCTATGCTACAGGCGGCGCTGACGGTTTCTTTAATGGATTCGGGCGATAAGTCGGTGGTGCTGGCGGAGCCTTTGCGCTGCCCAAAATAGACGGTGATGCCTAGGCCTTGGTCGCAATGGTGTTCGATGGTCTCGACATCGCCTAGGCGCACCGATACCGACAAGCCGTTTTCTTGGCTAAGTCCGGCTTCGGCGGCACTGGCCCCTTGTTGCGTGGCTTCGTCCAGCAAATTTTGGACAAGGTTTTTTAGCGCGTTGATGTGTTCTTGTGGTTGCACAGGTTGTCCTTATTCGACAATGAGGTTGCAGGGGGTACGTTTGCGCACCGTTGGATGTTTAAGCACGGGATGGCTAAAGCGGCTGTCAAACCTACAATACCCAAAAGGATTATGATGGGGGTAGGGTGTGGATTTCGCAAGTCCGCATTATAGGCCTATCTTACCGTGCTAGTGTCCAGACAGCGTAACCGCCATCCGGCCAAATGCCAACCGGATAGTAAGCCGTGCTGTCAAAGGCCTGATCCTAAGCTTAAGCGTATCGTTCAACACTTACCATAAACGCCCGCCACGGTTTTAAAAAACCACAGCGGCCTCGTTAAGATGATGGCAAAAGCGATGACGGGTGTAACGGGTACGGGGGCGATGTCAATGATAAATAATGCCAACAAACTTAAGCCGCATTTGATCCTGGCCTGGCGCGTGTGCAGGGCGGTAGCGGGGGTAAGGATGGGCAAGGGTCGCTGGGCGTAGACATTGTTGGTGAGCGCCCAAAACCATGCGGGTCTCATGATGACGATAGACATGCCTATTAGGCAGCCCGGTGAAACCGGCCCGAAGCCAATAATGGCAAAAACGGCGAAGACACTGAGGCATTTAAGTTGGCTGGGGTTCATAGGAGTGTGTATAAGGTTGTTAAGGTTTTCAGCGGCTAGGCTCTTCATGGGTTAATAAAAGGAATTTAAGCATAGGCCCACGGGTTTTATCTGAAAAATTGCTTCCCGCCAACCTACCATAAAAATTTCTTGTACCTGCATCACATTTTCCAAATAAGGTTATAATTCTGACCAGTGTTTTTACCAAGCGTCCCGATTACGCTTTTTTTGTCGCCGTTATTATCACAAGGATTATGTATGCACACCCCAAGAACCGTCCTGGCGTTACTGGCTTTTGCCCTCAGTGTCTGCACTGTTGCCCCAGCTTTTGCAGGGCCGCCCGCACTGATGACCTCCAGCTTTATGCGCAATGAACTTAGCTTTGAGGGTTGCCAACAAAAAAGCCGGGAGATTATGGATAAAATGAACTTGGAAATCGAAGACCACGGTAATGGCTCGATAGGGGGGTATGGTGAGCAAAGCGTCGCGCTGGTCAATTGCCATCATATTAACCAAGTCACCTACGTCCAGATCGCCGTTGCCAGCCAAAAACCAGAATCCGCCGAACTGATTATGAACTATATCGTCAACTATTTGAAGACCGGCAGCCCCAGCGCGGACAATAGGCCGATAGATGCGCCCAGCAAATGAGGGCAGACGGCAAAAAATGCGTTGGTGGACAGATTGTCGTTAGTGAATAGCCATTGCCGCCTAAAACAACAATAATAAGTAGAGATTGGCTATGAAACAGCGTCTATTATCCCTTATCGCGGTGCTTTTGACCGCTTGCGCCCCCGAACCGACCAAAAAAGTCAGCAACATCCCACCGCTTACCTCGGTTGCAGGCAAAATCATGCCGGGTATGGGCGTGCCGGAGGTGAACAAAACCCTATCAGGGCACCAACCCGCCCACCAGTACACTGACCAAGGCCATGCCATTTGGGAGATCACCGAACGTAACGGCAACCCCCAAAATAACTCGCTGGTCGCCGATAGTTTGACGGTGGTGTTTGACCAGCAAGGCCTGGTCAAAGATTCATCGGCAACCTCCTGTTTTTTACCCGATGTGGAACCGCCATTAGGCAACACCCCTGCCACCCGTTGTTACCAACAGCGGTTGTTTCCTTTCACTAAACAACAGACTTACGATGCCATTAAGCGGCTACTGGTCATTTCCAATTACCAGATCGACCATTCCGATGCCGCTTCCGAAATCATTTCGGCCACTGGCCTACATGAAGCGGAAGGCAACAAAAACAAGATGATGTTCATCAAATTGTCGATTATTTTTTCCGCCCAAGGCGATTTCACCCATGTGGTGATGTCGGCGACCTTTAGCCTATCGGAAAAACAATCCACTTGGGTGCAAGCCGGATTGGCCGGCGTTTCCATTCCCGTACCGTTGCCGTTTCAAAAAACGGAAGAATGGATAGACAGCGGCATCGTCACCCCTAGGTTTTATCTCAATTTTTATGATGCCCTAGCCAAGTTGATCGCCAGCGAATACTTGCGTTACCAGCCTCTTAGCGTTGCCGCCTCGCCAATCCCACGCCCCTATTTTGGCGCACCGCCCGCAGTGTCTTTCCAGCCACCAGAACCAAACACTCCCCGCCTAGGCGTTACCCCACCCGCCAATACTAGCAACCTGCCCATCGATAGCGCCCAATCGCAAAGCTTGGACGACAACCTGCCTATCGACAGCACCCAGCCACGCAAGCACCGTGAAGAGATAAGTCTGGACAATCCGGTGGAGCCTTCCAGTCAGGATAGCTTGGCCGAGTTGGGTGACAAGCCAATAGACAGTGATGGTGACAGTGGCAAGAAGCGTAAACGCCCTAAAAAACGATGGTAAGGAATGGGTAGGAAATAACTCAGGCAAACGCTAAAGGGTGCGGGGAGCTTAGGTCTCTTGCCCGCAAGGGCGGGCAAGAGACCTAAGCTCCAAATAAGAAACCGCCTCACGATAATGATTATGCCGAGATTATTTTATGCACGTTCCTAAGGGGGGAAACGGCCAGCTTGTCTGGATGCCAAGCCCGGCATCTCACTAACGTTTACAAATGCACAAACGATTGCGTAACATAGGATGGTTATTTTGAATCTGCGAGCCAATGCTTGAGCCACGCCCCGATAATAGCGGCGAATCAGGGCGTTTCTGTCCGATGGCGAGCATAGGAGGCAACGATGTGGCAGTGCCTATTTTTGTTTGCCAAAGGCTTTAAGCATTCGGCAAATAGTCAGGCAAATGTGTGCGGATTTCTTCCACGCTGTGCGAGGCCAAATTTTTTGCCAGTTCAAAAGTGACTTGTTTCTTTACGGATTCGGGCAGGCAGTGGCGTAATAAGCCCAGCAACGAGGGTTCGGCAATAATCAGCAATTGCCCGAACTGATTATCGTTGTGGGCCGTTTCCAACAGCTTGGCGATGGCGTGGGCGAATAGGTCGGATTCATGGTGTTTCGGGTCGGTGGCTTGTTCAAAAGCGTGTCCGCCGCCATCGGCGCTTTTGATTCTGCCGGGCAGGTCGGAGGTGATTTCACGGTCATGCAAACGGCCTTCGGTATGGCCTATGCCTTCGAGTTCGACCAACGCGGATGATGGCGTT
>JAQTNZ010000068.1 GCA_028713595.1 Methylovulum sp.
TCACCACAAACGTCATCGTCCGTTTCAGGTCATTGCCATCACGGACATGCGTAGTGCCGCGCGTTACAGAAGCGGGGGTATAGATAAAAGTATCGACCATCTCATAAAGACCGTAATACTTCGCTAACTTACCGCCTTTTGTAAAATGCGGCTCTATGCTATCTAAAAAATCTCTAGCCGACATTATCCTTCCTTCTCAATTTTAGTTAAATTCGCTCTCAGGACAGGGGCAAAATCATGCTTGCCCGGATCCACAAAGGTAAATAACGCCACATCTTCTTCGATAAGTTCCAAACACCCCAACAATTGGGCTTGGTCTGAATCACCCACAAGCAGTGACTTCAACAACGGTGTCGGCAAAATATCCATAGGCATGACCGCTTCATAGACACCCACCGGCACAATCGCCCGGTTACTGCCATTTTTGTCCGTGGTTAACGGAAATTTGCGGTTGTCCTTACGGTCAACACTGGAGGTGTAAACGTTAAGGGCGGAATATTTGTCTTTACCCGGGACAATCCAACCGAAAAATTCACGGGCGCGGCCTTCTTGCAAGACGGACACCTGATTGCTGTAAAACCCCAGATATGCCGCCCAATCACCGGCTTGATGCCCATACAGCACGGAACCGGAAATGACCCGGCTTTCGACACCGTCAAGCAACTCGGATTCGACCAAATCATCGGTGCTGGCGCCCACACGGGTGCGCAGCAAACGGGGATTTTTAGCGGTAGGGCCAGCCAAGGCGACCACGCGCTCGACATTCAAGCGACCCGTGGTGAACAACGCCCCAATCGCCATAACGGCTTGGTAATCCAGGTGCCAGACAAATTTTTCAATATTGACCGGATCAAGCAGATGAATATGAGTGCTTGGCAAACCGGCCGGATGCGGGCCGGAAAACTCAGCCGCAGTGACCGTGGCATTGCCAGTCGGTATATCACTGCCAGTGGCCTTACAAACGTAAGTCTTACCAGCGGTCAATTTGCCGATAACGGTCAAGCCGTTGACAAAATCAGCACTACGTTCCTTAATGATGACCGCAGGGTCAGCCGCTAACGGGCTAGTGTCGATTGCGGTCACAAAAATGGAACTGGGCGTGCTGTCAATGGCCGGTGTTTTGCCATAAGGGCGGGTACGAAACGTAGCCCACAAACCTGACACGATGAGGTTTTCTTTGATTTGCCCGGCACTTAAAGCCGTCAATTCGGCCTCATGGTAACTGGCAAAACTTTCTTCATCATCACCTTGCAACTCGATGACCACCGATTGCAAGACCCGCTTTTCACCACGGTTAATCGCCTTGACGATACCCGCACCTGGCGCGGTAAAATTGACCCCAGGATTTTTTTTGTCACTAAACAGTATTTGGCCTAATTTGACCCTATCCCCTTCACTAACCATCATTGTAGGTTTCATGCCTACAAAATCCATACCTAGAACAGCGACTGACCTAATGGGGTTTCCATTTTCAATCACTTGTTTAGGCTCCCCTGTAATCGGTATATCCAAACCTTTTTTAATAGTAAATTGCATAGTTGAAGCCTACTCTCCCAACAAGTTGCGGCGAAACCATCCCCTCCTTTTAAAGGATTATCAAAAGAAGAGGCGCATTAAGACGTGTAACACTTTCATTACATCACAAAAAACGTGTTTTCTCAACTCCACAAAGGCAACTTTCAACCTTGGCGGGAGCCGGAAAACGGGCTTTTTAGCGCAAAAAAGAGTTATTGATTCAGTATATTAGAACAAATATCCTGATAGGATGGGGACATGGGGAAGTTAGCCCGGCGGCCAAGTCATTTGACGGCCACCTAAGATGTGCAGGTGCAGATGATAGACTTCCTGTCCGCCTTTCTTATTGCAATTGATGTTGACCCGATAGCCATCGGCGGCCAAGCCTTCCTGTTTGGCTATGGCGGCTGCCGCCCGCAGCAGCCGCCCGCCCAACTCAGCACTGTCCAAATCGTTTAGCGTCGCAACATGTTGTTTGGGGATAACCAAAATATGCACGGGGGCTTGGGGATTAATGTCCCTGAACGCCAACACCGCATCGTCCTCAAACACCACATCCGGTTTGATGACACCCACAACCATCTTGCAAAAAAGACAATCTGACATAACTTAATACCGTTGATTTAAAGTGAACAAAACATACCCATGGGAAACATACTTACATTACCAGCTTTCATGCCAATACCACCATTGCCGATGAATGGGCTTATATGAACCTTCACCCTGTTTTGGTGGCGGGCGGCGTGCCGATTTGGCAAAACCCGCCTTATCCATCACCTTGTGCCCAGATGTGATTATCCTCACCGTGCCATCTGGCAGCAAATCAGTGCGCGTGACACGATATAAGCCTATTTGACGTGGAGGGGTGTTAAATTCAAAGGCCCAAGCAACTTTTCCTTGGCGCACATCATCAACATAGGTATCAAGAGCCTGTTCACTTAGGGCAAAACGAATATCGGAAAATACGCCAGCGAACGCCAATGTTAATGGCAGCAGCACTACGGCTGGCTCAAATAGCCAGAAAAACCAATAACACCGTGGTTTGATTTTGCTGTGCCGATGCCGCCATAACGAATAGATGAAGCGGCCTAGCCATAGCAACCCCCAAATGCCGCCTGCATAGACCGTCAACAGAAAAGCTAAAATATCCAAACCCGCATTGCTGAAACCAACCGCACAAAAGACAAACCACGCTAAGGCCGCCACAATAGTGAATTTTGACAGGGTGCAGGAGGCTTGGTTGCTATTGGCTGCCATTTCGGAATGTCTTCAATCCATCAAAACACTTTCCGGTCATTAAGCGCATGGGCCAACGTGCCGCTGTCAATATACTCCAGCTCGCCGCCCATCGGCACACCGTGGGCAATCCGGCTGGCCTTGACCTGATGTTTACGCGCCAGCTCACCGATGAAATAGGCCGTGGCCTCGCCTTCAACCGTTGAGTTGGTGGCTAAGACCAGTTCTTGGACACGTCCACTGGACAACTGTTGGCGCAACAAATCCAAACCCAGCTCATCAGGGCCTATGCCATCCAACGGTGACAAACGCCCGTGCAGGACAAAATACAGGCCTTTAAACACCGCTGTCTGCTCGATTACCCAAACATCCGCCGGATTTTCGACTATGCACACGAGGCCGGTGTCGCGGCCACTATCCGCACAAATGGCGCACAGGCTGTCTTCGGTCAACGTCCGGCATTGCGGGCAATAATTGACGTTGTCGATAGCCAGCAGCAACAGCTCGGCCAACCGCCTGGCCCCCTGACGGTCACGCTGCAACAGGTAAAAGACCATGCGCTGGGCGGTTTTTACCCCCACGCCCGGCAAACAACAAAAGCTTTGTATCAATTGGCCTAACAGGCCTTTTTTGGACATGTCAGGTGCTTAAAACGGCATTTGGAAACCGGGAGGCAAGGGCATACCCGCCGTTAAGGCGGACATTTTCTCTTTTTTCATTTTGGCGACTTTATTGACCGCGTCATTGATGGCGGCCGCCACCAAGTCTTCCAGCATATCCTTGTCTTCACCCACCAGCGATTCATCTATGGTCACTTTTAAGGCTTCACGCTTGCCGTTCATGACGATGGACACCAATCCGCCGCCGGACTCCCCTTGCACCTGCATAACGGCAATATCCGCCTGCGCTTTTTTAAAGTCTTCCTGCATTTTTTGCGCTTGCTGCATTAGGTTGCCTAATGGATTTTTCATATTCTCTCCTTTTTATAACTAAATAGGCTCGACAGTGCCAGGCAGAATCCTAGCATCCAATTGTCCTGTCAAGGCCTGGATATTAGCGTCGGCGTTAATGGCCTCCACCGCCGCTTGCTGCCGGTCTTCGCGCTCTTTCAGCAATTGCATGGCGGGGGTGTCAACGGTGATCTTTGCGGCATTAATAACCAACTTGACGGGCTTGCCGCAATAAGCCTGCACCGCCTTTTGCAATTTTTCTTCCGCCACCGCCCCGCGCAACTGCAAATGCCCTGGGTCCAGCCTTAAGGTACAGGCCTTGTCATCCAAACTTTCCAGTACGCAATTGTTGGCCAGCTCACGGGTCATGCCGCCAATTTTCATCGCGGCAATCATCGCCACCCACGGATCGGCGGCTTGGCCGACAAGCGGTAACTCCCGCGCTACTGGTGGCGCAACTAAGGCAGGCCTATCAGGCGGGGCGACGGGGGCGTGAATTTTTTGCGCGATGGGTGCGGCAACGGCGGGCGCGGGTGCAGGGGTAGCCAAAGGCTGGGCTGGCTGGCTGGCCACCGTCGTGGGCTTAAACGCCAACATCCGCAAGATGACCATTTCAAAACCGCTACGCTGATCGGGTGCCAAATCCAGATCACGCTGCCCTAACAAACCAATTTGATAATATAACTGCACGTCTTCAGGCGTTAGCTTGGCCGCCAAGTCGGCAACGTCTTCATCAAGCTCCGACCCCAGCGCACCGGGCAGGTATTGGGCCAGGGCGACCCGATGCAAAACCTGCAACACTTGGGTCAGCACCGCGCCAAAATCGCTGGTCAAATCGGCCATGCCGTCAATGGTGGCGAAAATGCTCGCCGCATCTTCATGGGCCAACGCCAACAAAATAGCGGCGACCGGTTGCTGGGCAATCGTGCCCAACATGTTATGGACATTATCAAGGCCGACACTGCCCGCCCCATAAACAATGGCCTGATCGAGCAAACTCAAACCATCACGCATACTGCCATCGGCGGCACGGGCGAGCAGTTTTAAGGCGGCGACCTCAAAGGCAATGGCCTCCTGCTCCAAAATGAAAGCCATTTGGGTGTGGATTTGCTCCGGCAACAAGCGTTTAAGGTTAAACTGCAAGCAACGGGACAGGACGGTGACAGGGATTTTATGGGGGTCGGTGGTGGCCAGCAAAAATTTGACATGCGGCGGCGGCTCTTCCAAGGTCTTTAACAAGGCGTTGAAACTGTGCCCCGACAACATGTGCACCTCGTCAATCAAATAAACCTTATAGCGGCCTTGATTGGGGGCGTATTGGGCGTTATCGAGCAAATCGCGGGTATCTTCGACTTTGGTGCGGGAGGCGGCATCGACTTCGATCAGGTCTAAAAAGCGGCCTTCATCGACAGCACGGCAAACAGGGCAAACGCCACAGGGGTTAAAGTCTTGGAGATTTTCGCAATTGATGGCTTTGGCAAGAATCCGTGCCAGTGTGGTTTTGCCGACACCGCGGGTTCCGGTAAACAAATAGGCGTGATGTAAGCGGTTATGGGCAAGCGCGTTGGTTAACGACTTGACTACGTGCTCTTGTCCGACAACTTCCGTGAAATTAGCGGGACGCCATTTTCTGGCGAGAACCTGATAATTCATTGCAGGCTCGACTGATGATGCTTGATGGGGGCGGCAATCGCGCCAGCCACATCCCGGCACACGAATCTGCTGTTACCGTTGCTCCCTTCCGGACCTGGCGGGGTTCACAGCGTATCGTTGCGGGAGGACCGACGCGACTACCATAATGTTTTAGCTTTAGCGGCTAAAGGCTGACTATTATGCCTTTAGCTTGGCTATAAAGCAAGCGGTTTTAATAAATTTCTCCTTAGCCTTGCCCTTTCTGCAAGATAAAAGGGAGCGCATTCACTGCCTGCCCTATCGGCAACTGGTGTATCATATCCACACAAAAATAAGGCTGCGCCCGTTCCGGTTTGGCAAACCAATGATAATCCGCAGCGGTGCCAAGCCTTGTTTACAGAACCATCACCATCCGGCAACACCCTGTCACCTATGACCAAAAAACACCTTGCTTTATTAGCCCTGCTCATTGTGGCCTTGCTCGCCACCGTGATATACCTCTTGCCGCAAACCCAGCAGGCCGCTGGCGTTATCCCGCCCGCCACTGTGTATAACCGTGCGGAAGAAACCAGCAGCGTGGAAAAGCCCTGCTCCAATGAGCATCCAGAATGGCGCGTAGCCCAAGTGATCGAGGGCGTGGACATTGCCCCCGCCCTCGCCTGCGAACCTGACAACCCTTACGATGTGGCGACCTCGGTCAAAGGCACCAACAACGTGTCAATGGCGACCCTGATGCAGACTGATCTGGCGCAAGATGCCCTGATTATGGGCGAGGATGTCGATAAAGACGGCGATCCCGACATTATCCATATCAAACTGGAAGTGGTGGAGCTGAACGGGGCCACCCCAGACGGCGACTTTTTAATCAACACCTATGCCATTGCCCCAGGCATCCAACCGGGCTTATGGGTCTATGCGCCCAAAGCACGCGGCATGGCGGTGAAAAACTTCCAATCTGTGGTCGCCAACCGTCTGTTACGCGCCCCCTCCCCGACCATCCGTGTCGAGCAAGGCGATAAAGTCTATATCACCTTGGAAAACACCCATTACCTGCCCCACACCATCCATCTGCACGGTGTGGATCATGCTTGGCATACCGAAGCGGGCGGCGATAATGACGGAGTCGAAGAGCATCCGGTTTTCCCTGGCAAAAGCCACACCTACGAAATCCAACCCCGCCATGCCGGCACCATGCTCTACCATTGCCACGTCCAAACCGCCCAACACTTCATGATGGGGCTGAACGGCATGTTTGTGGTCGAGGAAAACCGCCCCAACAATTGGGTGCAAACCTTTAACATCGGCGCGGGGCAAGTCCGCCACCCTTCCGTGGCCGTAAAAGCCGCCTACAGCCAAGAATACGACCTGCTTTACCAGTCCATCGACAAAAAACTGGCGCAAATTATCCAGAACGCCAACGACCCGCGCCTGATCTCCCAGCAGATGAGCCGCACTTACAATATGAGCGAGTCGTTTGAAAATTATTTTCTGCTCAACGGCCATTCCTTCCCGTACACCTTACGCGACAGCATCATTGCCGTCAGCGACAATGAAAACATCAAACTGCGCATTGCCAACACCCAGCGCTCTGCGGTCGCCATCCATTTTCACGGCCACAAAGCCACCATCACCGCCTACGATGGCGTAGACCAACCGGGCTTGACCCGTGACGTGTTCGACATCGCCCCCGCGCAACGGCTGGACTTGCAACTGCTCACCCAAAACAATGGCCTGAACAGCTATGGCCCAGGCTTATGGATGTTCCATGACCATGTCGCCACCGGCACCACCAGCGACGGCATGGAACCGGGCGGCAATATGGCGATTTTGGCCTATAAGCCACTGCTGGACGAACAAGGGATGCCGACCATGCACGATGAGATGTTAGGAGAAGTGTTCAGCAAAGATTACTACGCCAAAAAACAAGCGCTCTGGGGGCAAGGCGATTTTAAGCAAACACTCGGTGATGCCGGCATGATTGCGCAGCCCTACTGGCAAATCATCGCCTTTGGCCTGGCCGCCGGCCTGTTGGCTGGCTTGGTGTTGGTTTTCACCGTCAAGCGCAAATAAACCCAGCGCCTTAAGATTTTTCAGGCACAAGACATCAACATCCACCCACCGCACACCAAACCCATGAAAATAGCCCTTATCTTAAGCTTGCTGTTATTAGGCGGCCATCCGGCGGCCGCCGCCATGCACCACGCGGGCATGATGATGGACGAAAAAGGCATGATTATGAACGACAACCCCGACACCCTGCCGCGTGATTGCCAAAAACTGTCGGAAACCGTCGATATCACCATCCATGCCGGCCAACAATACGCTGCTCCCTTCAACGGCAAAATGTTCGCCTTTGACCATCAGCAATGGGATGTCAAGCCTTGTGCGAAAATCAACATCACCTTCATCAATGACGATGACATCCGCCACCAACTGATGATCCACGGCCTGCCCGGCTATCTGTACCCGGAAGGCATGTTCCATCTGGAACTCAACGGCAAGGGCGAATTAAAAGCCTCGCTGATTATGCCCAGCCAGAAAAAAACCTACCTGGTGCATTGCGAATTGCCGCAACATGCGGAAAAAGGCATGAAAGCACAACTGAAAGTCGATGGCGGCGATGGCGACCTGCCCAGCATCCCTGGTATCAGTGCCGCCGTTAAGGCCGACCACTATCCGGTGGACTGGACCCGCACCAATGTCGGCATCCTATTATTGTGCGTATTGGCAGGGGCCGCCCTGCCCTTGTTTATCTTAAAACTGAAATAACGCCCACAAAAAAGCCCGCCACCCCATCGTTTGCGAAGGGTTGGCGGGCTTTTCCGTTGGTGTCTGGCTTGGGGCGGTTTCCGGCGGCAGGTCTCCGCCAGAGCATACGGCGGGTTATTTGCCGTATTTTTTGCGGAATTTGTCAACGCGGCCTGCGGTGTCAACCACACGTTGTTTACCTGTATAAAAAGGATGGCATGATGAGCAAACCTCAATTTGCAGGTCTTTTGCTATTACCGAGCCAGTGACAAAAGAATTACCACAACCGCAAGTTACGGTAATTTGTTTATAGTTTGGATGAATATCTGGTTTCATATCGCTTTCACATTAGCCGCAAACGGGCTACATACTTATTAAAGAACCATCTATAATACGGTTTTATGCAAAAAACCGCAACCTACAAATAATCTTATGCGCATCATCACCTTAAATACCAATGGCATCCGCTCGGCTGAACGCAAAGGCTTCTTCGCTTGGATGCAGCAACAACAGGCTGATGTGGTCTGCATCCAAGAAACCAAAGCGCAATTGCACCAACTCCCCGCCGACCCTTTCCACCCCGAAAACTATCATTGTTTCTACCACGATGCCGAAAAAAAAGGCTATAGCGGCGTGGCTCTGTACTGCAAAAAACTGCCGGACAAAGTCATCAACGGCATCGGTTGGGCGGACTTTGACAGCGAAGGCCGCTTTATAGAAGCCCAGTTCGGCAAACTCAGCGTCATCTCCCTGTATTTGCCGTCCGGGTCTTCAGGTCCTGCGCGGCAAGCGGTCAAGTTCCAAGTCATGGAACGCCTGGGCCCTTACCTGCAAACCCGCGCCCAAGAAGGCCGCGACATCATCATCTGTGGCGACTGGAATATCG
>JAQTNZ010000069.1 GCA_028713595.1 Methylovulum sp.
GTAATTCATGGTCAATAAAATGCCGGTGACGAATTGGTTGACCAGCACCAGCAAGGCCAGCGAGCCGAAAAAGTACCAGAAGTTAAAATTCTTAGGCGCGTAATAATGCGCCATGTGGTCGTTCCACAATTTAGTGAGCGGGAAACGGTCGAGAATCCAGTTGCCGGATTCAGTGAATCGGTTGATTTTCATGCGCTTTTTCCTTCAGCCATTTCGCCGATGATAAGTTGCGTGTCGCTTACATAACGGTAAGGCGGGATTTCCAAATTGGTCGGTGCGGGTACGCCTTGATACACACGGCCCGCCAAATCAAACCACGTACCGTGGCACGGGCAGAAGAAACCACCTTTCCAATTCTCGCCCAAGTCGCTAGGCGCGATTTCAGGGCGGAACGTTGGCGAACAGCCCAAATGGGTGCATAGGCCCACCGCGACAAACACTTCCGGCTTGATGGAGCGGGCAGGGTTTTTGCTTAACTCAGGCTGTATGGATTGGGAAGATAACGGGTCCCGAAGCTGGGAATCCAAGGTTTTTAAAGTTGCCAGGACTTCCGGTGTCCGATTGAGTATCCATACGGGCTTGCCGCGCCAAGCGACCCGCAACAATTGCCCCGGTTCCATTTTGCTAATATCAACGGTAACGGGTGCGCCAGCCGCCATCGCCTTAACACTCGGCTGCATTTGCGCAAGAAAAGGCACCGCTATAAAGCCAGTGCCGACTGTGCCAACCACGGTTAAGGCCGAGGTCAAAAACTGGCGTTTAGACTTATCGACGCCTTCATTAATCATTACAAAGCTCTCCTCATTGTTGTAGGTGCTGTAGCGCACTTTTTTTGTCCCCGCCAATATACCTCAGAGCCTAGTGGATTTGAAGAGCTTATGTGAATTGTTTCTGTACCACTGTGGACGAGCGGGTCTTTGCCTGCTTTTCTTCACTAAAGGGAAGCCGTCTGTGAGGGGTATGGGCAACATCAAAAACGGCGCTGATAAAAGCCTCGTCCCTTTCGTGGTGAAAGGGAATAATTGTCGGGTTTCTGACAAAGTGGGGGCTTATGCCATTTCAATCCTTGAAATTGCACCAAAATAATATTTTTTCTGTGCAATATGGTGCAAATAATGGCGAAATAGCTATCTTAAGAGCAATAAGTTATTTTTTGCACCAATAAGATTCCGTGCTTGTCACTTATGGTACAAATAATGCTTTATTTTGGTGCTAAATACTCTTATCGGACAGCACTATGTCATCGCACCCATTAAATCTCTTTTCATTTTCGGGCAAAATTAAAATTTTGCACATGACTTGGCTGGCTTTCTTCATCAGCTTTGTAGTTTGGTTCAATCACGCCCCATTAATGTTGGTTATTGCCCAAACCTTGGGCATGGATCAGGCGCAAATTAAAACCATTTTGCTCCTGAATGTCGCCTTGACCATTCCGGCGCGTATTGTCATTGGCATGTTGGTCGATAAATTCGGCCCGAAGCGGACGTATTCGACGCTGTTGGCGGCGGGCAGTGTGCCGTGTTTTATGTTCGCTTTTGCCACCAGTTTTGAGCAATTGGCGTTGGCGCGTTTTTTATTGGGTTTTATTGGCGCGGGGTTTGTGATTGGCATCCGTATGGTCGGTGAATGGTTTCCCGCCAAACAAGTGGGGATTGCCGAAGGCATTTATGGGGGTTGGGGCAACTTTGGTTCGGCTGCGGCGGCAGGTATGCTGCCTGTTTTGGCGTTATGGTATGGTGGGCCGGAAGGCTGGCGGTACGCCGTGGCGACCACGGGCGTGATTGCTTTACTGTATTCGGGCATTTATTTTTTCAGCGTGTCCGACACCCCGAAAGGCTCCACTTACTTTAAGCCCAAAAAAGCCGGGGCGATGGAAATCACCAGCCGTGGCGACCTGTATTTTTATATGCTGATGACTTTGCCGCTGTATCTGGCTTTGACCTTGTTGACGTGGAAACTGTCAACAGGTGGCGTGGCGTTATTGTCCACGCCGGTGGCAATGGGCATTTATGTGCTGGTATGGGTGTTGTTTGCCCTAAACATCAAGAAAATTATCCATGTCAACAAAGACCATTTAAAACAGCCGATAGCGGAAATCCACCGTTATAAGTTCAAGCAAGTCGCCATCTTGGATCTGGCCTATTTTATTACTTTTGGTTCGGAGCTGGCGGTGGTGTCGATGTTGCCGATGCACTTTTTTGACACGTTCCATGTCTCACAGGGCATCACTAACGTGCAGGCGGGCTTGTTAGGCGGCAGTTTTGCCTTTATCAACTTGGTGGCGCGGCCAACAGGTGGCTGGCTTAGCGATAAGTTTGGCCGCAAATTATCGTTAAGCATCTTTGTGACCGGGCTGGCCTTGGGTTATTTTGGCATGTCCTTTATCACCCCTGATTGGCCTATTCCGCTGGCGGTGTTGTTGACTATGAGCTGTTCTTGTTTTGTCTCCGGCGGCTGCGGGGCGGTGTTTGCTATGGTGCCCTTGATTAAACGCCGTATGACCGGACAAATTGCCGGTATGGTGGGTGCTTACGGTAATGTCGGCGGGGTGTTGTTTTTGACGGTGTTGGCGTTTGTCTCACCTGCCGAGTTTTTCGTCATTATTGCCGCCGTGGCGGGGGTGGTTTTGCTGGCCGTGCAGTTTATCGACGAGCCGAAAGGCCACATGGCTGAAGTGCAGGAAGATGGCACGGTGGAAATGATTGAGCTTAATTGAACCGGCTTTCAGCACAGTGCTTGTCACCGCCATGAAGCGGCGCATAATCATGCGTCTGGCTGATTATTGTTTCGGCACCGCTTGTTAGGATTGACATGAACCTACTGGCAAAACCTGGGCTGGCTATTAGTATAGGCTATGCCAGCGATAAGGGCGTTAAGGCCGATAATGAAGATTGTTTCGGCGCGTTTATCCCCGATGATCGGCAATTGGATTATAAGGGCATCGCCATTGCCATTGCCGATGGCATGAGCGGCAGTGAGGCGGGCAAACAGGCCAGCCATTACTGTGTCGTCAGTTTTTTAAGCGACTATTACAGTACGCCGGATTCGTGGACGGTCAAACAAGCGGGGCAAAAAATCCTTTCGGCGACCAATTCTTGGCTGTATAGCCAAGGGCAGGTGCGTTACCAATCGGCTAAAGGCATGGTCAGCACCTTAAGCATTCTGGTGCTGAAATCGACTACGGCGCATATCTTCCATATTGGCGATTCCAGAATTTACCGTTTGCGCCGGGGTAATCTGGAGCAGATTACCCGCGACCACCGCGTTTGGTTGGCAAATGACAAAAGCTATCTGAACCGGGCAATGGGCATAGAGCCGCGCCTGGAAGTCGATTACAAATCCTTGCCTTTAGTTATGGGTGACGTGTTTGTGCTGACCACCGATGGCGTACACGATTTTATTGACGGGCAAACGCTAAAAAAACAGTTGCAAGCAACAGTCGATTTGCCAGAGCTTGCCAGCCAGATTGTCCGGCAGGCACTGGCGAACCGTAGTGATGATAACCTGACCTGTCAAATTGTCCGTATTGACGCGCTGCCGGAGGCGCAGGAGGACGAAATTCTCCGCCGCCATGCCAATCTGCCGTTTCCGCCGCCGTTAGAGGCGGGGATGCTGTTGGATGGCTACCGCATCGAAGCCGAGTTGCACGCCAGCAAACGCACCCAGATTTATCGCGCTTGGGACACGCGCAGCGATAGGCAGGTGGTTTTAAAAACGCCATCCGTGCTGTATGACGATGACCCCCATTATATCGGCCATTTTTTGCATGAAGAATGGGCCGGCAAGCGTGTCCGGCATGACCTTGTGTTAAAGGTTCTCAGCACTGACAGGGTGAAGAGCTGCATTTATTATGTCACCGAATATTTGCAAGGCCCCACGCTTAGGCAGTGGATGGACGGGCATCCGCAACCGGACATTAACGCCGTGCGCGACATGGTCGGGCAAATTGCCAAAGGGTTGCGGGCCTTCCACCGTATGGAAATGCTGCATCAGGATTTAAAACCCGAAAATATCATGTTTACGCACGAGGGTGTGCTAAAAATCATCGACTTCGGTTCGGTAAAAATTGCCGGGATTGCCGAATTGACCCCTTTGGAAGCCGACCACGAAGAAAGTGTGTTGGGTACGCTCAACTATACCGCCCCGGAATATCACTTAGGACAGCGTGGCACGGTAAAAGCAGATTTGTTTTCCTTGGCGGTCATCACCTATGAAATGCTTAATGGGGCGCTGCCTTATGGGCCGCTGCCGGAAAAGCCCGATAAGCATAATCTGGCAAAATTGGTGTATGTGCCCAGTTTTTACCATAACGACATGGTGCCGATTTGGCTGGACGGGGCACTGAAAAAGGCCACGGCGATCAATCCGCAACTGCGTTATGACGATTTGTCAGAGTTTATTTACGATCTGGGCCATCCCAATCCGGCTTTCTTAAATGCCCGGCAACAATTGCCGTTGCTGGAGCGTAACCCTTTGTGGTTCTGGAGGGGGTTGTCCCTGTTATCGTTACTGGCGAATTTGATATTGCTGTATCTTGTCGGCAAATAGGAGGCTTATGCGGATGCTGGTTTTTAAAATGGCGGGTTTTTTGCGGGCTTTAGGAAGTGGTTGGCAGATTTATGACTGAAGAGTTTCCATGTTAGTGGGGGTCAGTTACAATAGCGTTGATATTATTTGATTCTCAGGCCTATGCCCTCCGGCTACCTGTTGTTTATGCCCGCCACTGATTTAGTCATCAACCTATACATTGCCAAAAGGGGTTTAAGATGCACACTATCCTTGCTGAATTGAACAAAACCGACACTAAGATAAAAGCGTCCGCCGTCACCTCTGTGGACGGGGTGGTGCTGGTTTACCAGGAATCCCGACAAGAATTGAACGAGGATGATGTCTGCGGTATGGCTGCCGCCATCTTTGCGGTCAGCCAACGGAGCATCGCCACGTTGGTCGGCGGCGGACTTAAACAGATTGTCGTCACCGGTGAGGACGGCTATGTGTTGGTGACCATGCTGGACGAAGCGACTTTATTGGTGGCCGTGACCCACGCCGAGATCGATTTGCCTAGCGTTTTAGAAAAAATGAGCCATCTGGGCGCAAATTTTGCGGCTCGCCCACCCATCGGCATTGGCTATGCCTGATTGGCAAGCTTATGTTTGCAAGCCTGACCCGTCCGCCATTTAGAAAGCCGGTTTCTCGTTCCCACAGGCTGTGTGGGAATACAGTGCCACCCGCGCTGCGGTGTGTGAAACGGGACGCGGCGCGTCCCTACCGCATTCCCATTCATGCCCCGTGGGTACACAGCGTGTGGGAACGAGTGTGTTCTTATTAACGGCATGATTATTAAAGGCAAATCCTTAACTTAATGGCAGTGAGGTTAGCCTTGTCCACCACTTAGAAAAGCCAGTTGGACAAAAACGCTTGTCGTCTTGGGCAAACCGTTCCAAAATAGCCAATAAAAATAATAAATACAGGGCGGTTATGATGAGCCTATCTACGTTTCTCCCCGATAAGCGGTTTTGCCGCTGGTTGCTGATGGTGCTGGCCTGCGCCGTAGCGGCCTTAATGACGGCTTGTAATGACAATAAGCCACAGCACACGGTCGCCATCCAACAAGCCCCGAAAACATTCGCCACGGCGACGCTGCTGAAAGGTAAGGTTAGCGACAAAGGTGGGGTGATAAAAACGGGCAGTGTCAGCTTAAACGACGCACAAAACCATCTGATCGCCAGCACCCCCTTAAACAATGGGCATTACCAACTGGAAGTCCCTGAACATACGCCGTTGCCGGCCATTCTTAGCATTGCCGCCACCGATACCGTGTTGCTTTCGGTGATTGTTGACCCGTCTGTCAGCCAATACGACATCAATCCATTAACCACGGCCATTGCCAAAAAAGCCCAGGCTTTAGGCGGTTATACGCGCGCCAATATGGTGGTTGCGGCAGAAAGCATGATTAACGCCCCCGATGCCAATAAAACCTCGGCAGGGTTTCGCGGCGACCCTACCACACAATATGGCGGTTGGCATTAATCCAGGTGAGTGCATAATGGACGGGCAACTACTGGAGCTGGCGGCACGGCTGGGGCGGCATTTAACGGCACAGGGCAAAACCATCACCACCGCAGAATCGTGTACGGGCGGCGGCCTGGCGCAGGCCATCACCGAAATTGCTGGCAGTTCGGTATGGTTCGGGCGCGGGTTTGTCACCTACAGCAATCTGGCGAAAGTCCAGATGCTCGGCGTTGATCCGCAGGTCATTGAACGCTATGGGGCGGTGAGCGAAGAAACGGTAACGGCAATGGTCATCGGCGCTTTGGCGCATAGTGATGCAAGCTGTGCCATTGCCATTACTGGAGTGGCAGGCCCTGAGGGCGGAAGCCCTGACAAGCCTGTGGGTACTGTGTTTATTGCATGGAAAAATAAGGGGGGGATCCCTATAGTTGCCAAACAGCAATTTTCTGGCGATCGGCATCAGATAAGGGCGCAATCGGTGAAAATTGCCCTTGAAGGCGCGTTACGGTGAAGAGGCCTTCAGCACTTACGTTTGGATTTGTTTAAAATACAGCTGGTTAGAAAATGGTTAGGGGCTTAAAAGCCGAATTCAGACTCATCAAAATCATCGAATTGTTCCCGAAGCTGTTTCTTTTCCCAATAGATTTCAATTTTTCTCCGCGCATCGCGTTTGATGGTCTCTTTTTCCAGGCTTTCCGGTAAGGATACAAAGTCAGCATCGAAAATGTCGTCATCATCGTGGTCGGGTTCGGTCGTGTTGGGGGTGCTGGTTTTAGCCACTGATTTGGGCGCGATTTTGGTCATTTTGATTCCTATGTCATAAAAGCATTATTAAAATCCTATTATGTAGACTTGTAAATCAAAAATTATGATTGACACTGTGAAAGTTAGGTAGACGGGATTTTAGGGTGTCTGCGCCATCAGCTTTAAGTCCATTAACCTATATTGCAAATACCGTTTAAAATGGTTTTTTACCTTGCATTTCCCATTTCCCAATCAGGCATATCAATCTTTGGTACAGGAACAGATTCCCGTGCCAAATAATCAAAGAAATTTTGCAATTGTTGGTGTTTTTTCAAATAATCAACTTGTATAGGCGCAACCTCCAGCGATTTCAAAAAATGCCCGATTTTCTGCATATCATCTTGCTCCTCAATTTCAATAATGACTTTCATGATTTTTACCTTTTTTAAAAGTGTCAGCGATGTCCGGCTTTTTTCTGCAAGGTGTTGGTTGTATTAATGCGGTATTTTGCCAAAATTGCACTTAATAAATTTCATGCAACTGAAACCAATACGTTATAAAAGTCGGACATCGCGTAAAGTACATAAATTTATTGTGTTGCGTTATTGTGGCATACATCAAAAACTTTGGTGTCAATATAGGGTATCATTCATGGCGTTTCATTAACAGATCTTCAGTCGGCATTTTTACAGACGGTTTGGTATTGCCTTTTTTGTGGTAGGGGAAAAGTATTGGCAGGCACATTTTATGTTTTTCTGTAAATATCACAACACACAAAAAAAGGGCGCACTAAGTGCGCCCTTTCCCGTCCTGCTTAAGCCAAAAGCTGTGGTTTAAGCCAACAACTCCTTAACCTTAGCCATGATGCCGACAGGGTCGATGCCTTGGTGTGGGAATTGTTCCCACAAGCCGCCGCACCCTTCTTTGTGGGTGGCGATATGGGCGAATTTTGGGGTCAGGCCGCGTTCCAGCAACCAAGAGCCGTAACGGCTGCCCAGACCGGTTTTACGGTTGAAGGATTCAACGATCAACACCATTGGTGATGTGCCGACTTTTTGCAGCATGTCTTCGTCAATAGTGGTTAAGGTTGGTTTGTTGATTAGGCCAACATCAATACCTTCTTGTTTCAGACGTTCAACCGCATCTAAGGCGCGGTATAAGGATTCACCGAACGCAATGACGTAACCTTGGGTGCCTTCACGGATAACTTCGTCTTTGCCGGATACGAATTTATAGTCGCCGCCGAAGAACTCGTTGCCGTTTTCGTCCAAAATCAATGGCACTTTCGAGCGGGTTGAGAACACGAAACGCAAGCCCGGATCAAAGAAAATGCTGCTGACGCAGGCTTTCATTTGGTTAGGGTCGGCAGGGAAGTACAGGTTGGTCGCGTAACCGTCACTTAAACCGTTGTCGGCGAACATGTTGTTCAGGCCGAAATGGCAGGTGTTGTCGGCCATGTCGTCAATACCGGAATGCGAGAAGTGGCTTAACACATTGGAGTTGTTCAAACGCGCCATGGTGATTTCGGACATCAGCATTTCCAAGAACGCGCTGAAGGTGCCGAAAATGCCTTGTTTACCCGCTTCCATGCCGAAACCGGCGGCGGCTGAGAAGTTGCCACGCTCCATGATGCCGGAAGAGATGAAGCTTTCTGGGAAAGCGGTGTGGATTTTGTGTAAGCCACAAGAGCCTTCCAGGTCGGAGTCGATGACGCGGACTTTTTCGATGCGCTCTTCTTGGCTCATGCCACTCATGACGGCAACCACGGCATCGCCGAAGACGTTACGGTTAGCATCCCATTTATCGCTGGAGCCTAAGAATTTATATTCGTTTTTAGGTGCAACCACCGCTTTCAGGAAATCAACGGCGGCTTGATGGCCGCGTGTTTCCAAATATTCCAACGCCAGTTTGACGGAGATAACGTCATGGCCGTGGGTGGAGCCTTCCAAGCCGGTAATGCCAGGGCACATCGGGCGGTGGTTGATGATGGCGACCGGGCCGTCAGTGTTGATGGCTTTGCAGATGTTTGCGTAAAGGCTGTCTAAGTCTTCGCCGTCGCCTTCCAAGACGGTCAGGCCGTGGCCTTCTAAGGTTTTTGTGGTTGAGCAACCTTTCAGGTAATGGGAGGGGTGGCCGGCGATGGTGACATCGTTGTCGTCAATAATCAATTTGACGTTCA
>JAQTNZ010000070.1 GCA_028713595.1 Methylovulum sp.
CCCGCCGCATTGGCCATCCATTTATGTATTGGCATGGCTTATGGCTTCTCGGTTTTCTGGTTGCCGCTATCAAAAGCCATCGGCATTAAAGAAAGCCTAGCCTGCCCCGCCGATGTCGGTTTTTGGCAAGAACTGTTTATCACCTCCTGCGATTGGAAAATCTCCACGCTGGGTTGGATGTACACCTTATTTTTTGTCTTTCTAGGCTCGTCGGCAGCGGTCTGGGGTGGCTGGCTTGAGCATGTCGGCCCGCGTAAGGCAGGTGTCGTCAGCGCTTGTTGTTGGTGCGGCGGGATGCTGCTGTCAGCATTGGGCATTTATCTGCACCAATTTTGGCTTATGCTGTTGGGTTCCGGGGTCATTGGCGGCATGGGCTTGGGGCTAGGTTATATCTCGCCCGTGTCCACCCTCATCAAATGGTTTCCCGACCGGCGCGGCATGGCGACCGGCATGGCAATCATGGGGTTTGGTGGCGGGGCAATGATAGGCTCACCGTTAGCGACGGAACTGATGAAACAGTTTGCCAGCCCCCATGATGTCGGGGTCATGGCCACGTTTGTGGTGATGGCGGCGATTTATTTTGTGTTCATGATGACCGGGGCCCTCAGTTACCGTATCCCTCCCGAAAACTGGCAACCTGCTGGTTGGACACCGCCAATCGCCCAAGGCCGAAACAAAATGATCACCACGCGCCATGTCCATGTCAAAAATGTCTTTAAAATTAAGCAATTTTGGCTGCTGTGGGGAGTGTTGTGCATGAATGTCAGCGCCGGTATCGGTGTCATCGGCATGTCATCACCGATGCTGCAAGAAGTGTTCGGCGGCCAATTGCTGGGCATCAACAAAACCTATAGCGAACTCGATAAAGCCCAGCTCGCCGCCATTGCCGGCATCGCAGCCGGATTTACGGCCTTATTAAGCCTGTTCAATATTGGCGGACGCTTCTTTTGGGCAAGCTTGTCCGACAAACTGGGGCGCAAACTCACCTTTATCATCTTTTTTGTCCTGGGCGGCTTGCTTTACCTCAGCATCCCCGAAAGTGCGCAATCGGGCAACAAGCTGCTGTTTGTCGGAGCATTTTGCCTTATTTTAAGCATGTATGGCGGCGGCTTCGCCACTATACCCGCCTACCTTGCCGACCTGTTCGGCACCTTAAATGTCGGGGCGATTCATGGCCGCTTGCTGACCGCATGGGCGACCGCCGGGATTGTCGGCCCTGTGATTGTCAATTATATGCGTGAATACCAGCTAGGCTTAGGTCTGCCACGCGAACAAATTTACAACCAAACTATGATGATTTTGGCGGCCATGTTGATGCTTGGCTTACTCTGCAACCTGTTGATCCGACCCGTAGCGGACAAGTGGTTTATGGACGCAGACGAATTGCAAGCGGAACAAACGCCATATCAAGAAACCAAGACGTTTATTAGCACAACAACAGCACCCGGCAAACATCCCCTAATGGTAGGCCTCATCACCCTACTGGCTTGGGCTATCGTTCTTATCCCCTTATCGTGGGGGATTTATAAAACCGCATTGAACGTCAGCAAATTTTTTTCCTGACCCGTCAAGCCTTCGCCGGACATAAAAAAAGCAGCGTTAAGCGGCTTTTTTTATGTCCGGCGGATAAGAGCCATCCTTAATAGCTGCAACTTAATTATTGAAGCCAAATCTATCAAGAAAAAACACTAAAATACTGAAAATACTAAAAATAACATAAAAACTAATTTTTTAGGGGGGATGTTAAAAATTACCAAAAATAAATATTAATCCACAATAAAAAATTTACCGACACCAAAAGAAACAAAATTATTTTATAAAATGTGAAAAGTTACCTATAAAAGCAAAAAATTACCTGATAAAATCAAATCAATTCTTGAAGAAGTTTACGGTTTTTAATTTTCAACCTAACAACAAGGCCATTGATTATGATAAAAAAACACCGCTTTACAGCATTAAAGCTCGCCCTATTACTGCTAAGCAGTCAATCCGCCTTGGCCGCTGATTTCAGTTTTACGGGCAATTTCACCCAAGATAGCGATGTGCAGCTTTTTAATTTTTCCCTAGCCGCCGATTCTTCATCGCTTATCATTGACACTCTCTCTTTAAATGGCGGCGTTAATGCGGCGGGCACCACCATAGCAAGCGGGGGCTTTGACCCTTACCTGGCCATTTTTAGGGAAACCGATGGCCAATGGTTTTATTCCACCGAAATCAAAAATGCGGGTGATGAAGCGTTTATCGCAGACAGCCCGTTATTTGCCGGCAACTACATTTTGGCGTTGACCCAAACCGATAATTTTAGGGCTGACGACCATTTATCCGATGGTTTCGCCTATGCGCTAGGCCTGACCAGCTTTGCCTCAATAGCCTTCACGACTAATGGTGGCGGCGGTAGTGGCCATTGGGCCGTAGACATCAAAAATGTCGATTCGGCTGACATCCCCCCCGTCCCTACCCCAGAAGCGCTGACCTTAACGCTGATGGGTATGCTGGGTTGGCAACTAAGCAAAAAAATCGCTAAAAAAGACCGTTTTACCCGAGCCGCCTCTTAGGCTTTAACTCTTCACCAGGAGTTGAAGCGACCGTAAGGTTTCGGCAACTCCATAAATAACCTAATAACTATTACTATTTTTTTGGAGTTACCATGCGTTTATCTTTCAATCCTCTTTATGGGGCTATCTTATTGGCTTGCCTTAGCCATAGCGCCCACGCCGTAGTTGCCCCGCTTACTGCCGATGTCAATGCTTCAGCCACCAATGTGGGTGGTGCGGTAGGCATCAACATCGGTTCCGGTAGCAAAGCCCTGTTCAACTTTGATTTATCGACACTGCCTAGTGGCATCACTTCCAGCGACGTTGCTAAAGCCACCTTGGTCTTTTATGTCAAAACGATTCCTAGCAGCGGCAAAATCCAAGCCAGCCCCATTACCCAAACATGGAGCGAAGGCACAGTAACCACCGCACCTAGCCAAGGGGCGGCGGCGGCCAGCAGCGCTACCGTAAGCCGTGCCAATAGCTATTTTGCCGTTGATGTCACTAATTTGGTTCTCGATTGGGTAGATAACCCCGCCAACAACAATGGCTTGGTGTTGGAGCCGGATGCTTCGACAACTAACACCTCTATCACCCTAGACAGTAAAGAAGCTCTGCAAACCAGCCATCCGGCGTATCTTGAAATTGCCTTAAAAGGACCGGCAGGTGCGGTAGGTGCGACTGGCCCACAAGGCCCTACGGGAGCAACTGGTTTGACAGGCGCGACAGGTTCAACCGGCCCACAAGGCCCTACGGGGGCAACTGGTTTGACAGGTGCGACAGGTTCAACCGGCCCACAAGGCCCGACAGGGGCTACTGGCTTGACGGGTGCGACAGGTTCAACCGGCCCGCAAGGCCCTACGGGGGCTACTGGCTTGACGGGTGCGACAGGTTCAACCGGCCCGCAAGGGGCGACAGGGGCTACTGGCTTGACTGGCGCGACAGGTTCAACCGGCCCGCAAGGGGCGACAGGCTTGACGGGTGCGACAGGCTCAACCGGCCCACAAGGCCCAACTGGAGCGACCGGCGCTACCGGAGCGACAGGTGCAACCGGCCCTGGCGTACCTACGGGCGGAACCGCCAATCAAGTGCTATCTAAAATTGATGGCACTAACTACAACACCCAATGGGTAACCCCATCTTCAGGATCAGGCGGTACCGCCGTCTACGACGCTAGCGGCAACATCCTTTCGTCTGCGCATATTGTTGTCGGCACCATAGCGATAGCGTTCTCAACAACCACAACGATAAACTTCGCCAGCAACGCCCAATTTGCCTTCACTCCCGTTTGTACAGTGAGCGAATATGATTCCACCGCAACACCACATCTGTTCAAAATTACTGGCGCAACATCGACTTCTGTATCCATCCGTAATACTAATGGCTCAATCAATTCAACCGCCGCCTACCATTGCATAGGCAACTAAACCCGGCCTTACCCAGCAAAATTTAGATGGCTTATTCCCCTTCCATCCCAGCTCTATTGGCTAAGTGCATGGGGAATTAAAGCCTAAAACCTGCACACTTACCGACTTAACCGGATCCGCCATACGGTTAAGTCGGCCTTTATTGAATGGCGAATACTATAATTATTGAGGAGTTCATTATGTCAGAACCTTTTGTCGGCGAAATCCGTATGGTCGGTTTTAATTTTCCCCCACGCAACTGGGCTTTGTGCGATGGTCATACCCTCCCTATTAACCAATATCAGGCCTTGTTTGCCCTACTCGGCGTAACCTACGGCGGCGACGGGCATACTACCTTTGGCTTACCTGATTTACGGGGGCGAGTGCCTGTAAACCAAGGTACAGGCCCTGGTTTAAGCACTTATGTGATGGGCCAAAAAGCCGGTAGCGAAACAGTTACCTTAACTAGCGCCCAAATACCTAACCACACCCATAGCTTGAACGTTTCCAGCGGTCAGGGCACTCTTACGACCCCTGTCAACAACTTCTTAGCCGTACCTGTCGATAACAATGGTACCGCCAATATGCAAGATTTTGCCGGTTTGGCTAACGCAGCCATGAATGCGGCGGCGATTGGTGCGACAGGCGGCAACCAAGCCCATACCAACCTACAGCCGTTTTTGTGTGTAAACTTTATTATTGCCTTAACCGGTATCTTCCCAAGTAGAAACTAAGGGCGAGTCTTGCCACAATCTCGGCTTATTAAAATGGGCACGGCATAAATGGATACCCGCCAGCCCTTTCAGGCTTTTTTCTTTACGCACAAGGTACTGAAAGGTCTGGGCGGCACTGCCAGAATGATTTGCCGACCTTTTTTACCGTCTTAACCTGATTCGCCATACGGTTAAGCGGCCCTTTATCTTAACGGCGGATACTAATTATTATTAAGGAGTTCATTATGTCAGCACCTTTTATCGGTGAAATCCGTATGGCAGGTTTTAATTATGCCCCGCAACCGGGCTGGGCTTTATGTGATGGCAAATTGCTATCCATTAGCCAAAACCCAGCACTGTTTGCCCTACTCGGCACAACCTACGGTGGCGACGGCCAAAACACCTTTGGCTTGCCCGACTTACGCAGCCGAGTTCCGGTAAATGAAGGCAACGGCCCAGGGTTAAGCTATTATGTAATGGGCGAATACAGCGGCTTCGAATCGGTCACCTTATCCAATGTCACGCTACCCAACCATAGTCATGCTTTAAACGTGTCCAGCGCAGATGGGATCTTACCGACACCAGTGGGTAATTTTTTGGCTAAACCTATTGATACAAACACCAGTGCCGATATGCAGGATTTTGCCAGTGCGCCAAATTCCATCATGAACCCAACAGCGGTTAGCGGGATACCTAATAGCGGTCAAGCACACTCCAACCTACAGCCTTATTTGTGCGTAAATTTTATCATTGCCTTAGAAGGTATCTTCCCAAGCAGAAATTAAGGGTTGTTTTTTTGCCATAGCCTTAGTTGCTAAGGCGGGTAAGGCATAGCAGTTCCGTCAGACCTTTCAGGTTTTATGCCTCTAGGGCAAAAATCTGAAAGGCCTTAAGTGATTGGAACCCGTTTTTACCCATAGCTGAGGCTACACCTTTCTGTTACCATTTTTACCTTTAGCCAACATCCCTACCCCATGCAGGCGATTACCCTACGCCCCGAAACGGCGATTGACGAACCTTTGTTACGGCAAATTTATGCGGCTAGCCGCAACGAAGAGCTGGCCGCCGTACCTTGGGCAGATGCACAGAAAAGCGCTTTTCTGGACATGCAGTTTGATTTGCAACGCAGCCATTATCGGCAACACTATCCGAATGCCGAATTCTTGATTATCAGCCAAGCAAATACGCCTATTGGACGCTATTATCTGCATCGTGGCACAACCGATTTTCTGCTGATAGACATTGCCTTATTGCCCTCTTTCCGTAGGCAAGGCATCGGTAGCTTGCTGCTGCACAACCTGCTGGCAGAAGCTGAAGAAGCGGATAAACCCGTGCAACTGCATGTGGAGCAGTTCAATCCCGCACAACACCTTTACCGCAAACTGGGTTTCTCGGTCATTGAAGATAAAGGCGTACACTATTTTATGCAATGGCAACCACCCGCCAGAAAAAATTAAAAACCATGCACTTTCAAAGAGCACTATCGGCCTGCCGTTTGCCGTTACCGTTTAATGCCGAGCAACTTCAAACGGAGGCGGCAAATTTAGCCGCCTCCGACTGGCAAGCCCATTTTAATAACGCCATTTATCAGGGCGATTGGAGTGCCGCCGCCTTACGCGCCGTGCCAGACAGCCATAATGCGATTTATTCCGACCCTAACGCCGATAATTGGATGGATACGCAGTTATTAGAGCGTTGCCCACATTTGCAAGCCACCCTGAACCAATTTGCCTGCCCGTTGTTATCAGCGCGGCTCTTACGGCTCGCACCTGGAGCCGTTATCAATGAACACCGCGATCATGGCTTAGCCCTAGATGTCGCGGAAGTCCGTATCCATCTGGGTATCGCCACTAACACCTATGTCGAGCCCCGTATTGACGGCAACTCTTACCAGTGGGTGGAGGGGGAATGCTGGTACGCCGATTTTAGCCTACCGCATTTTTTTGCCAATCGGGGTGACACCGAGCGCATCCATCTGGTGCTCGACTGCAAAGTCAATGACTGGCTACTGGCACTCTTAACCACAGCCGAACAAGCCACGCCTAACGCACCCACCCTGCCACCGCTGACGGTTGCTTGGCTGCACCAACACATACAAAGCGATGCACAGCTACACCGGCAATTATTTGCCATTAACACCAAAGATGACTTTATCGCCACCCTGGCCAGTGTTGCCGAACGTTCTGGGCATAACTTGGACGAGCCGGAATTAAAGCAAATGATGCGCCAAAACCACCGTGCTTGGATTGAAAGGAATTTGCCATGACCATGACCGATACTTTAACGGACTGGATACCCTTATATCTGCAACGCGGCTATGTCCATTGGGGTTATATGGGGCAAGAGCGTTTTGTCGAACCGTTTTGCCAAGACACCTTGCAAAAACTCGCCGTCAAACCGTTTAACCAATTGTTCCGCCAACGCACCGGGTTGTCGGTATTGAGCGAACGCGCCCTCAGCCATCCAGGCCTGCCCTTACAAGGCATCATCTTCCATAGTAGCCGTTGCGGCTCGACCTTGGCGGCGCAAGCACTCGCCGCCTTATCCGACAGCGTTGTGCTATCGGAACCGCCCGCTATTGATACTTTTTTGCAATGGCTAACGGCCTCGCCGGATTTTGACAAACAAGCAGGCGAAGCCCTGCTGCATGACCTCACCGCCGCACTAGGGCAACCGCGCCGTACCCAAGACCAACGTTTATTCCTAAAAACCGATTGCTGGCATATCTGCCATATCGAACGGCTGCTTAGTGCTTTTCCCGATACCCCGTGGCTATTTCTTTACCGTGACCCGCTGGAAGTGCTGGTCTCGCAAATGCGTATGCCTTCATCGTATCTAATTCCTGGCTCGATGACGGCGCACGGCCTTTATCCGCCCGAACAGTTAGTTAACCAGCCGTTGGAGCATGGGGCGTGGGTGCTATCGCACATCCTGAACGCGGCTATCCATGCCCTACAAACTTATCCTGGCGGCCTGCTTGTCAATTACAGCGAATTGCCGGATGCTTTAGCAACGCGGCTCGCCCCGCATTTTAAGCTGCATCTGGGCGGCTCTGATCTTGACGCTTGGCAACAGACCAGTGCCCGTCACTCTAAAAATCCCCAACGCCCATTTGAGGCGGATTCCGCCGACAAACAGCGCGATGCTGACGAAGCCTTACGCACCATCGCCGCCCGTTGGTTGGATGGGCCTTATGCCGTATTGGAACAGATGCGCTTGGCGCGGCTATCGAATCATGCCTGATAAATTAAAGGTTAGGCATGGCTAGTATAGGCTTAGCTATGATAGTCAAAAACGAGGCCAAGGTAATCCGCCGTTGCCTGAGCAGCGTTTTACCGTTGATAGATTATGTGCTAATCGAAGACACCGGCTCCACTGATGGCACTCAAGACCTTATCCGCGCCTTTTTGCGCGAGCATCAGCTATCTGGTCAGGTACTTGACGAACCTTGGCAAAACTTTGCCGCTAACCGTAACTCGGTACTGGCAAAACTGCGCGGGCGCACGGAAATAGATTATGTGCTGATGATTGATGCCGATGAAATCCTTGTGTTTGCCACCGAATTTGATAGCGCAGGCTTCAAAAAGAATCTGTCCGCACCTGTCTATGACATACCCACACACTTTAACGGCCTGGTTTACAATCGCCCACAATTGTTCAGTAACCGCCTGCCGCTGGCTTACAAAGCCGTGCTGCATGAGTATCTGGACTGCGCCGACCTTAGCCCCCGCATCCAAGTCAGAGGCTTTTTTAACCAGCCCACTACAGAGGGCGTAAGAAGCCAAAACCCCGATAAATTCCGTGCCGATGCCGCCCTGCTGGCGCAAACGTTACAGACCGAAACCGACCCGTTTTTAATTTCGCGCTATACCTTTTATCTGGCACAAAGCTATTGGGACATCGGTGAACTGGAATTGGCAGTGGCAACCTATTTGCGCCGTGCGCAACAGGGCTTTTGGCATCAGGAAGTGACCGTCAGCCTATACAACGCCGCGCACCTGAAAGAAGCCTTAGGCCATGCGCCAAAAGACATCCTGCCCCTTTATCTGAGCGCCTTTGAAGCGTGCCCAAACCGTGCCGAAGCCTTACATGGCGTGATGCGGCTTTGCTGCTTGCTGGACACCTACCAACAAGGCTATGTGTTCGGCAAACACGCCTTAACTCTTGGCAACCCGCCCGATGCCTTATTCGCCAAGCAGTGGATTTACGATTATGGCTTATTGGATGAGTTTGCGGTGACGGCCTATTGGGCGGGGCATTACCAAGAGA
>JAQTNZ010000071.1 GCA_028713595.1 Methylovulum sp.
CGTTGGAAGGTCGCCAGCCCTTGCTGTTTTAACAGCCACGCGCCAAGCATGGCGGTGAACACGACCAAAAAAATGGTCGGGAACGCGCCGATGATGCTGCCGACTTCCAGCAGCAGATAAATTTCTATAAATGGCACCATCAGCACCACCAGAAACAGTATTTGGATGATTTTCATTGGGTCTCCCTTAATCACATCGTTGACTTTGATACTATCAGCCCGACAATATAAGGGTAATCCAGGTTAAATTCTAGGATAATATCCAACCTCTAGTTTTTCGTGAGTCGCCGCCATGCCCACAAACCATGAATTAGTCCTGTGCACCTGCCCCGACAAGGCGGTTGCCAAAAAACTTGCCCATTTATTGGTCAGTAAAAAATTGGCCGCTTGCGTGAACATTGTCGCAGGAATCACCTCTGTATACAGTTGGGAGGAGCAAATCGAATCGGTGTCGGAGCATTTGCTGTTGATTAAATCCAGTAAAGACCATTACGCGGCGATTGAAACCCTGCTCTTCAAATACCACCCTTACGAGCTTCCCGAAATCATAGCAGTACCGATTGAACGCGGTTTACCTGAATATTTGGACTGGATCACCACATGCCTTTCTACAAAACAATAATTTTCTGCTGGCTGGCGATACTGTGCCAAGCCACTTATGCTTTTGACGACGAAACCCTACTCCCGCCCGCCCAAGCCTTTAAACTGAGCGCACAGGCCTTAAGTGACCAGCAAGTGCAACTGTCTTGGGACATTGCCGATGGCTATTCGGTCTACCGCAACAATATGCGCCTAAGCTCGCAAACTCAGGCTATCAGCTTGGGCGAGGGCGTTTATCCTGGCGGGCAAATCAAACATGATGAGTTTTTGGGCGAAATCGAGCATTATCATCACGCTTTGCAGGTGTTGGTGCCTTTAAAAAACCCCAGCCATGCACCTGCTTTAAAATTGTTTGTGCAGTATCAGGCCTGTGCCGACAGGGGCGTGTGTTATCCGCCGCAAAAACAGACCTTAGACATCACATTGGCCGCCGCGCAATCCCAAGCCCCAGCTAAGGCCACCCCCAACCCCCTAGCGCAATTAGTCAAAAGCTTTTCAGGTTTCCAATCCAGCACCCCCGACTTATTGCCGCCGGATCAGGCGTTCGTGTTTTCCGCTTCGGTCAAAAACGCCAACACGGTGCATGTCAATTGGCAGATTGCCGAAGGCTATTATTTGTACCGCGAAAAAACCCAGTTGACCTTAAGCAGTGCCGATGGCACCCAGCTAGGCGCTTACCACATCCCCGAAGGCATCCCTAAGCATGATGAATCATTCGGGCAAGTGGAGATTTTTCATGATAGTTTGAGCTTTGATGTGCCTTTGCTGCGCGGCAGTACAGAGGCGCAGACCATAACCTTGGAAGCCAGCTATCAAGGCTGTGCGGATCGGGGCGTGTGTTATCCGCCAATGAGCAAAAGCATTGATTTGGAACTGCTGCTGGCGGCAGATTTAAACGCCCCGGCGGAAAATCCCGCTCCCCCTGCCCTAGCGGCCGCCCCAGTTTTGTCAGAACAAGACGCTATTGTGCAATCATTGCACCATGACAGTGCCTTTATGACCTTGGTGAGCTTTTTTGGCTTTGGCCTGTTGCTGGCCTTTACGCCGTGCATTTTTCCGATGATCCCGATTTTGTCGGGCATTATTATTGGTCATGGCAACCGTATCAGCACCGTGCGGGCTTTTTTGCTGTCGCTGAGCTATGTGCTGGCTTCGGCGGTCATGTATACGGCATTTGGGGTGCTGGCCGCCTTGTTTGGGCATAATTTGCAAACCACTTTCCAGCAACCGTGGATTATTGTCCTGTTCAGCGCCGTGTTCGTGGTGTTGTCCTTATCCATGTTTGGCTTTTACCATCTGGAGTTGCCCAAATCTTTTCAGGTGCGTTTGCATAATTCCAGCGAACGCCATCGGGATGGCTCATTATGGGGCGCGGCGATTATGGGCGCTTTGTCATCCTTGATTGTCGGCCCTTGTGTCGCCGCACCGCTGGCAGGGGCCTTAATTTTCATCAGCCAGACCGGCGATGCGCTCATCGGCGGCAGCGCCTTGTTTTTTATGGGGCTGGGCATGGGGTTGCCGTTATTGGTGCTGGGCACATCGGCGCGGCATTTGTTGCCCAAAGCCGGCGATTGGCTAAATACCACGAAGATGGTGTTTGGGGTCATTATGTTGGCGGTGGCTGTCTGGATGTTAGAGCGGGTTTTACCTGCCTCTGTCAGCATGGTTCTGTGGTCACTGTTGCTGGTGCTGCCTGCCATTTATCTCAATGCCTTGGAGCCGCTGCCCCCGCAGTGTCCAGGCTGGCGGAAACTATGGAAAGGCTTAGGGCTGATGATGTTGGCTTATGGCTTATTGCTGTTGATCGGGGTCAGCATGGGCAACAGCAACCCCTTAAAACCTTTACAGGGCGTGGTGGGTAATGGCGACATAGCCGCCACCGAAACTGGGCTTAAGTTCACTAGGGTGGCTTCGCTTGCCGAGCTGGACAGAAAAATCCAGCAAGCCACCGCCCGGCATCAAAAAGTCATGCTGGATTTTTACGCCGACTGGTGCATTTCCTGTAAGGAAATGGAAGCGTATACCTTTACCGATGCGCAGGTCAAACAGGCCTTGGCGCAATTTGTCCTATTGCAAGCCGATGTCACCGCCAACAATGCCGATGACCAAGCCTTGCTGGCCAAATTTAAGCTTATCGGCCCCCCCGCGATTTTGTTTTTTGGTGCAAACCAGCAAGAGCAAACAGGGCAACGGGTCGTAGGCTACCAAGATGCGCCCACCTTTCTGACTACCTTAGCGGCGATTAAACCATGAAAAACACCGGACTGATGTTGTTGGCCGCCGTATTCGCCTTGGCGTTCGGCATCTTGGCCCAACACCTAGTGGCTTCGCTGGGCAACACCAAGCCTATCCCAATGCCTGCATTCACCTTACCTGATGTGGCGGGTGTACCCCACAACAGCACGCAATGGCAAGGGCATATACGGGTTGTTAATTTTTGGGCGACCTGGTGTCCGCCCTGCCGCAAGGAAATACCCGAATTTATCGCCTTGCAAAATGAATTGGCAAGCCAAGGCGTGGTGTTTTTGGGCATTGCCATTGATGAAGAAAAAGCCGTGAAAAATTATCACGAAGACATGGCCTTCAATTATCCGGTACTGGTCGCCACCACGACAGGGCTTGAATTGGCACGGGAATTTGGCGACGCTATGGATGCCGTACCCTTCACGGTAATTGTCAACCAACAAGGGCAAATAATCTATCAAAAACCTGGCGAAGTATCCAAAGCCGAACTAATATCTCAGATTACCCCGTTGCTTAAGCCGCAAAAATAGCTTATAAATACACGCTTAACTTGATCAGGCACCCCTGCAAGCCAAACGATTTATTAAAACCAGAACCCAATCCCGCCTGAGTTAAAAGCCATTAAGCTGGGATTAATGTCAATACACGAAACTATGTCCTCATTTAAGGATATAAATCGTGTCACGGGCATTTTTCCATGCTATCGACCGATAACGTGTGACACAATAAACGGCTAACAGCGCCGTTTTTTAATAAAAAACTTGGTATTGTTATTGCTACATGACATTACACAATAACTGGCGCCATCACTTTTAACCCATAATAAAGCCGCCACGGGCATCAGCCATATCTTGCCGATTTTAAAACCGACCCCAGCGATCAAAAAACACTAAGTCAAGGTTTTTTTGGGGCTTTTTTATGGTGCATAGTTACCTTGTTATGAACAAAAAACCTCTATATATTGCATTTGAGTTTTTGCAGTCGCTGACTTTTGGTTATTACGCAAAAAAATTCCAAAAATTTGCGGGAACACGAGCTAGCGATAGCTTGACTGATTTATCCGGCCTTCAGTCCCGCACCATTCATTCACCCACTTTAGCGATAGGACAGACTCTTTAGAATGGATAACCGTGTTGCACTGATAGCATACTCCGTACGATTACCTGGCACGGACACCCAACGGTTTTGGGGAGACCTGTTAGCGCAAAAAGATTTGGTCACCCATGTCGATACTTCGCGTTGGTCACAAGACAGCTTTTTGCACCCTGACAAACGCCATCCTGGCACCAGCTATAGCTTTGCGGCGGGTAGCATTGGCGACATTTCCGGTTTCGACGCACCTTTTTTTGGCATTTCCCCCCGCGAAGCGATTCTGATTGACCCCCAGCAACGGGTGTTGCTGGAGCTGGCTTGGGAAACGCTCGAAAATGCCGGCATCCCCCCGGCCACTTTGCGGGGCAGTGATTGTGGCGTTTATGTCGGCATCTCCAATGTCGATTATGCCTACCGGATCTTTGATGACCTTGCCGCCATCGAAGCGGCGGCGGCGACGGGCATGATTTCCAGCATCGCCTCCAACCGGATTTCCTACGTTTTTGATTTGCACGGCCCCAGCATTTCTATGGACACGGCCTGTTCATCATCGTTGGTGGCTTTCCACCAAGCCTGCCAAGCCATCCGTTCCGGTGAAATCAGCCAAGCCCTGGCGGGCGGCATTAACCTGCATTTGCATCCTTACGCGTTCATCTCCTTTTCAAAAGCCACCATGCTGTCCAAAACCGGACGTTGCCATGTCTTTGCCGAATCCGGTGATGGCTATGTCCGCTCAGAAGGCGGCGGCCTGTTTTTTTTGAAGAACTACGACCAAGCCTTGGCCGATGGCGATCCGATCTTAGCGCTGATTGCCGGCAGCGCCGTCAATACTGACGGCCACAAATCCGGTTTGACCATCCCTAACCCGTACGCCCAAGCGGCATTGATGAGCGGGGTTTATGAACAAGCGGGCATTGACCCCAACCATATTGATTATTTTGAAGCGCATGGCACGGGAACGGCGGTCGGCGACCCTATCGAAACCCATGCCATTGGCTTGGCGTTGGGACAAAAACGCCGCAAGCCCTTATTGATTGGCTCGGTAAAAAGCAATCTGGGGCATTTGGAATCCGCCTCCGGGGTCGCAGGGTTGGCAAAAGCCTTAAATTGCCTTAAATATAGGGCGATTCCGGCAACCATCGGTGCCACACACCTTAACCCCAACATTAAATTTGCCGACTGGAACCTAAAAGTCATTACCGATACCCGCCCGTTAAAAGCCCAAGGAGGGTTGACCATCGGTGTCAATTCCTTCGGTTTTGGCGGTGCCAATGCCCATGTCATTTTACAAACCCCACCTGGACAACGGGCAAAAAAAGCCCGTAAACAACCTGCGCCAACCTTCGCCATACCGCTAGTTTTATCCGCCAAAGACCAACCCGCCTTACAGCAAGCGGCGCAAGAGTTGGCCGATTTTATCAGTGCGAATCCGCAACTGGCATATTATGATCTGGCGTACAGCGCGTTTTTTCACCGCGAACGCCATAGCCAAGGACTGGTGGTATTTGCTGACAACCTATCCCAAGCGGCGGTGCAGCTTGAACAGTTTGCCATGCAAACAACTCTGCCCGACAAAACCCAACCAACAACAGTACATGCTTATACGGGACAACATTTGCCCCAAGCCCAAGGTTTAGCGTTTGTGTATTCCGGCAACGGCTGCCAATGGCAAGGTATGGGCAAGCAATTGCTGGAACAATCGGCCACCTTTCGCAGTGCCGTTATGCAAGTGGACACACTGTTCCAAACTTACGCCAATTTTTCTTTAGTGGACGAATTGGCAGGCCGCAATGGCGAAGGCCGTTATCAGCACACCGAAATTGCCCAGCCCGCCTTGTTTGCCCTGCAAGTCGGTGTTACCGAAGTGTTGCGCGAACAGGGTTTCCAAGCAACGGCGGTCATGGGCCATAGTGTCGGCGAAGTCGCCGCCGCTTGGGCATGTGGGGCACTATCCTTGCCCGAAGCCGTTAAAGTGATCTTTTACCGTAGCCATCATCAAGGCAAAACCCAAGGTTCAGGCGGTATGAGCGCAGCGGGCATCAATGCCGATGACTTAGGCAAGCTGCTCGCAACCAGTGGCTTGGACAAAGTTTATCTGGCAGGCATTAACAGCCACCGGGGCGTTACCCTTGCCGGCGATGTCGGACAATTGGCCCAGGTTGAAAGCCTATTGGCGGCCAACCAGACTTTTTTTAAGCGCTTGGATTTGGCTTACGCCTTCCATAGCCCGGCGATGGACCCCATCGAAGCCGGAGTGCGTGAAGATTTGGCAGGATTGGCGGTCAACACACCCACCGTGCCGTTTTATTCCAGCGTTACCGGAAGCTTGCTCGACACACCGCTGGATGGAGCCTATTGGTGGCACAATATCCGCGAACCCGTACACTTTGCCCATGCCGTCAAAGCGTTGCTGGCGACGGGTTGCAATACCTTGGTGGAAATCGGGGCGCATCCGGTTTTGCAAGCGTATCTGAACGATGGCCTAAAAAATGGCGGCCATACGGGCGTGGTCATCCCGACCATCACCCGCAATAACGACAGTAACGCGCAACTTTTAAACAGCATTGCGCAACTCATGCTGGCGGGTGCGGATTTCGACCATAAACGCTGGTTTCCAACGTCAGGACTTAGGGTCAACTTACCCAATTACCCTTGGCAACGGGAAAAGCTCTGGCATCCTATCACCTCAGAATCGCAAGGTTTGCTCTACCGCAGCAAACAACACCCCTTGCTGGGCTATGCCTTAAAACAACACGCGCTGATATGGGAAAACCAACTGGACACCCAGCTGCAAGCGTTTTTGGCCGACCATAATGTCGGCGGTGCGGTGGTGTTTCCGGGCGCCGGTTTTGCTGAATTGGCGGTGGCCGCCGCCTATTTGGCCCATGCCGGCGAGTTTGTTGACATTGAGGAACTGGAAATTCGCACACCGTTAATCCTCAGCCACGATCATAGCAAAGTCATCCGCTTTACCTTAGATACAGGCGATGGCCGCTTTACCTTACAAAGCCGTGAATTAAGCAAAGCACCGGAATGGTTGCAACATAGTTTAGGGCGGACTTTAAGTGAAGCCACAGGTAGCCAACTTGCCGTCACCGCACCGCCAGTGCCCAAACGCGCTCCCGATTTTGACCGCGCCAGCCACGCCCAATTGACCGATAAGGCCGGTTTGGACTATGGCCCGGCTTTCCAGGCCATCCAGCACGGTTGGCTTGACGGCAATAGTGCCTTAGGCGTTTTTCTGCCCCCTACCGCCATTGCAGGTGAACTGGGCCACTATTATTTGCACCCTGCCCTGCTCGATTGTGCTTTCCAATTGGTGTTCCAAATCCTCAAGGATGAATTGCACAGGCATGACGACATTGCCTTTGTCCCCGTCAAAATCGGCAGGTTACATGTCCGTACCACAAAAGCCGTTCCGGTGCTGGCTAAAGCCACTTTGCTGCATCAAGGGCCGCATTCTTTAAAAGCCGAATTCACCCTATTTGATAACCAAGGCCAAGCGGTTGCCGTTGTCAAAGACGTGCGCTTCCGTGCTATCCGCCTACACAAAGCCCAAGCCCAAGCGTTGCAATACCTGGACTACCATATCACCGCCGCACCGTTGCCGATGGCGGCCCAGCCGTTGCCGATGGCTTGGGACATTACTGGCATGGGCGAGATGCCCACCCATGCTGAAGCCGTCCGGCGTTACAGTAGTGAAGTGGAGCCTTTATTGGACAGTTTATGCCAGCAATTTTTCGCTGAGGCCTTGGGCGAATTTGCCGATGCGCAGAGGGTGTTAAGCACAGCGTGGTTTAACGGACATTGCCGGCTGTATCCGAAAGCGGCGGCACTGTTGCGTACCTTGTTGGAGGTCGCCACCGAGCAACGCCTGTTGGTCCTGACCGAAGCCGCCGATTGGCGCATTAATTGTGATACCGTACAATTGGACATTCCCGCCACCGCTATCTGGAACACGTTGGTGCAGGAATATCCCGATTATTTTTACCTGACGCAACTGGTAGGACGGGTCGGGCGGCAATTGCCACGCTTATTGCGCGGGGAAGTCCAGGCCGAAGAACTGGGTATCCAAGCATCGTTATATGCCGCCATCACTAGCCATATTTTTGCCCGTACCGGCAAAAAAACCGTGGCGGATGCTCTATCGCAAGAATATGCCCGGCTTATCGGCAACTTGCCGGCAGGCCAACGGCTGAACGTGCTGGAAATCAGTGCGCATAGCCCGCCTTTTGCCCCCTTGCTGTGTCCACAATGGGATTTTAACCAAGCCGATTACGTTATTGCCAGCTTGGACGACCCTGCTTATCAAGCCAGCAATGGTTTGCGTGAACATTTTCCCTTGCTACGCAGTTTCCGTTGGCAGGCCACTGCCGAAGCCAATCGCCAAGCATTGGCAAAACCCGCCAATCTTGCCATTGTCCATCTGAATGTGGCCAATACCCAAGACATCCAGCAGGTATTAGGACAATTATCCGGTCTATTGTTACCCGGCAGCCCTGTCTATATCATTGGCCAACAACCTGCCCGTTGGATAGATGCGGCGTTGGGTATGGCGGCCGACTGGTGGTTGGGCGATACGGAGGCAAAGCCCCTATCACCGCAAGTGTCCGTGACCATGGTCAGCAAGCAATTACAATCGCTGGGGTTTGAAGGGTTAAAATCGTTTGAGTTCATGCCCGATTGTTATTCAGGCACTTACCTACTGGCGGCAACCAGTGCGGCCACCGGCGTGACCCAAGCACCAACCCCTAAGCAAAGCTGGCTGTTGCTAGCTGATACTATCGGGCCGGAACAGACCTTGGCCCAACAGCTTGCCAAACGGCTACAGAAACATAACCAATACGTCATCATCGCCCCCTCACACCCGGAGACAATGGCGGAACTGGCG